>JBKPTT010000027.1:0-21274 GCA_046735635.1 Acidobacteriota bacterium
GGATCGTGGCCGCCGATCGGCTGATTGAATCCGTTGCCGACGACCCGGGCATCGACCACCACGACCGCCCCGACGGGAACCTCGCCGCGGCGCCCTGCCTCGAGCGCCTGCTCGATCGCGGCGCGCATGAAGCGCGTATCCCTGTCCCCCGTTCCGTTACAAGTCAAAGAGGACAACACACGATTTTAGCAGCTACTCCGCAGTGGGGGCAAGGTTTGGCAAGCGGCTGGACCGCAGATGAAAGATTCCGGTTGGCATCCTCCTATCTTGGGGGGGCGGCACGGTGAGCTGGTGGCCCGCTCCATGGAGGGTTCAATGCGAAGTGTTCGAAAGTCCCTGCCGTCAATCGTCGGTACCGCGCTCATTCTCGGAATGGCAACCACGCTCGTGGCGGCAAACGCGCGATCGGCGAAGCCGGAGTACACGTGGAATCTTGTGGCGCTCGGACAGGGTGGGTGGATTGGCGGACCGCTGTTCGAAGACGGCAGTGTCGGCGGAGGCGGCGCGATCTCCCTCCAAAACGGTGACCTCCTTGCCAGCCTCGACCCGACAGGCTGGACCGAGGATGGTAACGAGAACATCACGGTGTGCTTCGACGTCAACGTTCAGAAGGGTCCGGTCGACGCGCTGCCGACGTCTCTGTGCGCGCCGCCGACTCAAACCACCGGTACCCCGGTGCATCTGGGTTTCCTCGGCAGCGTTCTCGAGGTCAGGAGTACGGAGATCCGCTGACGCGGCGCTCTGTACCGCCGGACAGTCAGACTGCGCACGCGGCCTGACGTTCCGGCGGTCGTGCGCCAGCTCGCTTGCTGCGGACTAGTGGCGCCCGCTGGTGTCCTTAATCCTGATCGAGTAAAGCGCGCGATGTGTCAGCACGAAGAGCGAGCGCCCGTCCGCTCCTCCGAACACGATGTTGGTCGGTCGATCGGGCGTGTCGATCTCTGCGATCTGTCTTCCCGACTGCTCGTAGACGAAGACATGGCCGTTCGCTATGTAGACGTTGCCGTGCGCATCGACCGCGACGCTCTCGCCGCCTCGTTCGGCGAACGGCTTCAACTCTCCGAGCGTGCCGTCAGCCTGCATTGTCGCGCCGTAGGTCCGATTCTCCGCATCGCTGATCACGTATACGTGTTGACCCGGAGGGGCGGTGATGAAGCTGTACGCGTCGAGCGCGTGGGACCAGCGCCACCCCGTTTCATCCATGCCAGGGTATGAGCCATCCGGCCCCTGACGGAACACGCGCCAGGCGGGCATGACGAGGCTTCCATCAGGAGACACGTACTCACGCGCTGCCGGCGTGCCGACGTCGCGTGCGAACATCTGCGCGAGCGTCGTGTATTCGTAAGTCTGCAGGTCGAGGTAGTTCAAGAACTGACCGTCCACCCAGTAGTTGATCGGCAACACGATCCTGGCATTCGGATGGGCCTTGCGCGCCGTCGGTTCGATTCGCGTGATCTCGTCATGCGGTGATCCGGCGCGAACGGAGTAGACGGTTCCTTCCGGTCCGGCGGACGACATCACCATCAACGCGCCTGACTCGTCGACCGCGAGGTTCACCGGGTCGAGCGGCGCGTCGCGCACCACCTTCAATCCTTCGGCCTCCGACCAGGAGAAAATGCGCTGCTGGTGACGGTCGACGAAGAAAAGACGACCTGACCGATCTACGGCCGCACCCGAGATGGAGAAGAATCCATCCGCGAGCTTTCTGACCGTCGCGCCGGACGCGGTGACCGCCGAGGCGTCGAGCCCGGAGCGGGAAGTCGTCTGTTCCGCGACGTCGAACGTCGCGAACTCGCGGTCGCGCACTTCTTTCTGCCGCGTGATATCCATGATCGCGTTCTCGTAGGCGAACTTCCCCGCGCGCAGGATTGTTCCGCAGCCGTTGTCGTCGCAAACGGCATACCCGTGTTCCGCGTTGACGTGAACGTTGCGGAAGCGGATACCAGACGAGTTGTGGATGCGGACCGCCACTCGCGCCGGCATGTAGCTGCGGGCTACGCGGTACGCGTGATAGTTCGCGATCGTGATGTTCTTCGAGTCGCTGATCTCCAGCGACACGGACTCCGCGCTCGTCGACACTTCTTCCTCGGTTTGCGGCCCGTGGAAGTCCCAGTTCTCGACACGATCCAGCTTGATCTCCGTGAACAGATGATGCTCCGCCGAAAGCTCGTAGACGTGCCCCGGCGTCGTCGTATCGGAGACGTAGAACCCCGCGCGCGCGTAGCTGTTCGGGGTCCAGATTCCATTGAATGTTCCGCCGCCGCCGCGGGTGACCCACAGGCTCGGATACTGCGAGCCCAGACGTCCCGGGGTCGATCCCGGTCCGCCCCGGCCGGAACGAAACTGCACGTCGTCCATCAACGATCTCTCTCCGGCCATCCAGATGACGCCTGCTGCGCGCGGATTGGTGTTGCCCGTCGAGATGCCGATGCCGCTGACGATGTTCGTGCCCGGCGCGGGCGTCTGGAGGAGGGCCTTCGGCCCGCCGGCGCCGAGATATGCGGGTGCAGACTCGGCAAGCGCGAGTTGCGTCGTTCCCGGATGGAGCCCGATCAGCGTCGTCTCGGGCTCGAGCGCGATGGTGTCGTGCACCAGATACATCCCGCTGGGGAAGTAGAGAACGCGGTGCGTTGCAATCGCGCTTCTGATCGCGTCGGTGTCGTCGGTCTGTCCGTCTCCCTTCACGCCAAGCGTCCGAACGTTGACCCAGGTGTCGCTCGGCGGCAGCTGGCGGAGAGCCGGCGCACTCTGCGCCGGCGGCGTCCGGAGCGCCGCGAATACGTTCTGCGGAGTCGCTTCGGTCGCGACGACGACTCCGTGGGTGTAGCGCTCCACGCGATAGACGGGACCCGCCGCCCGGTATGTCTTGCCGCTGTCGCGCAGTTTTGCAAAGACGGGGACGTTTGCGCAGATAGCGTTCGCCACGTTGACCTGCGTCATGGCATTGTTCTCGTTGCTGATCAGGATGGCGGTTTGCGAGACGTTCTCGAAACGAGTGTCGTTGATCCACAGCTCGTCGGAGAACCCGCGGTCGATCTCAATCGCGATCGGCAGGTTGCGGAACGTGTCGCGAACGAGCGTCAGGCCCGCCATGTGCTCGCGGATGGCCGCGTCGCGCTGCCCTTCGAACACCGAATCGATGAGCGTGAACGGCCAGAACGGCGACGTGTTCGTCGTAAGAATTCCGTACCGTCCTCCGTAGAAATGAAGATCCTGGAGGACGTTTCCGATCTCGTTCAGCGCCGCCAGTCCGGAGCCGACACGAAAATCCATGTGCCTCAAAACGCCGTGTTGAGCGACGTGGAACCGGATCGCGACCGCTGCCGGATTGCCGCTGCCGATCTCGAAATCGACGTTCATCATTCCCGAATAGAACGTGTTCTGGTTGGCGTCGGGGACGTTGTCGTTGTGCGGAACCGTGCCGGGTGGCGGAAAAGGCACGCGTCCGCGTCCTCCGCCGCCACGGCCTGCGCCCGCGGGACGCCCGCCGGAGAACAGAACCATCACTCCCATGCCGTTCTGGAATCCAGCCGTGTTGTCCGCGAGCACGAGCACCGGACGCGTTGCACCGTAGCCGACGACGCGGACGCCGCTCCAGACGTAGAGCGTGCGCGTGAGGCGATATCGTCCTTCGGGGAGAAAGACGATTCCCCCCGCGAAGCTGGATGCGGCCTTGTCTATCGCCGCCTGCAGTCCCGCACTGTCGTCGGTCGTGCCGTCTCCCCGCACCGCGAAGTCCTGCGGGCTGACGTCGATGGCGGCCGCATCGTCGGGCCTGGATGTGAACACTGACGCCGCGCGCACGGGTGGGGTCGACGCGACCAGAAGCAGAAGCCATAGGAGACGTTTCATGGCGGAGCGCGTCATTGTATGTCGGACGCGCCGCTGGTGTGCTGCCGGATCGCCGGCAACTGGTCGCGATCCATCCGCAAAAATGGCTGCGGCCGCCGGTACGGACTGTGCTGCGGATTTCCGTGGAGGTGTCAGGCGTGACGCGCCCCTTGGAGGACCGGCGAAGGGTGGCGGGGATCGCTTTCCTTGCAGCGGTGCTGATGTATCTGGTCGGAACGGTGACGGAGATCATCATCATCCGGCAGCTGGAGCCGAGCGAGATAGAGCTGACGTGGATCAGCGATGCCATTCTTGCGGCCGCCTTCGGTACCGCGACGTTCCTTTGGCTGAACCTGAAGTGGACGCGCCAGTCGCTGTCTCGCCTCGAACGTCAGCACATCGTGCTGGAAGCGCAGCTCTCGCTCGCGGCGGACATCCAGCGCAGCCTGCTCCCCCGAACGCCCGACCCGACCGATGGCGTCCGCTGGGCCGCCCGGCTGCAACAGGCGGGCAGAATTGGCGGTGATCTGTACGATTTGATCCCGCGCGGCGAGCGCTCCTGGCTCGTGCTCGCCGGGGACGTCTCGGGCAAGGGTGTGCCCGCGGCTCTCGTCCTCGCGTCGATTCGGACGATGTTCCGGATGATTGCGGCGGAAACGAGCGACCCGGCCGAAATCGCGACCCGCATATCGCGAACGCTGTACGACGATCACGGGGGCACGCCATATCTCACGTGCGTCGTCGCGAGCATCAACCTTCAACGGCACTCGATGGTGTACGTCAATGCGGGACATCCACCGCCGCTGGTTGTCACCGACGGGCTCCGCGATCGCGTGGTATGCGACAGTACGGGCCCGCCAGCTGGGATGTTTCCCGGTCAGACGTACGCCACGTCATCGGTTCCGCTCACGCCCGAAAGTGTCGTCATCTTCGTGAGCGATGGTATTACGGAGGCGTTCGACGAAATGGGTTTGTCGGCGACCGATCCGATCGGGTCGGTTCTGAGCGCGCTGCCCCGTCCGATCGACCCCGAGCGGATCTGCACCGAGCTCATCGCACGAACAGCACCCGCGCTGAAGGAGGACGGATCCGGCTGGCAGGACGATCGTACGGTGGTCGCGCTGGCGGTGGATCGATGACGGCCGCGGTCCAGACCGCGAAGATCGAGAGAGTGCAGCCGACGCCGTCACGGCTCGAATGGCCAATCCTGGTCTCTTTTCTTTTCACTTTCATGGCGGCGCGGATCATCGTCTTCCTGATCGTCTCGCGGCGCATCCCTGACATCTATCTGCACCTGGGCGGCACCCACGTGCATCATCTGAACTACGGCATCTTCCTGCTGTCCGCTGTAGGCGCGTACCTTCTGCTGGGTACGCCCGAGCCCGCAGCGCTGCGGCGGGTGGCCGTCGCGTATGGCATCGGATTGGCCCTGACCTTCGACGAGTTTGGGCTCTGGGTGCATCTCGGCGGCAGCTACTGGCAGCGCGCCAGCTTCGACGCGATCGTAGTGATCGCCGGCGTGCTCGCGCTCGCAGCGGCCGCACCTGCGGTGCACCGTTTCCGGCCGCATCACTGGATCACCATCGCCGCGCTGGCGGCCGCTGTCGCCGTCTTCGGATTGCTGTTGATGGACTCGCTCAAGTACGCGGACCAGCTGCTGCTGCGCATTCAGATCATCGAGCGGGAACAACCACCGCTTCGTTGACATCTAGTGGCTTCATATTGACAAACTAGAGGAGCTCGCCTTACCGTGTGTCTCATCTAGGTTCTCTATATGGCTCCACCAAATACGACCGACCTCGTGCAGGGCACGCTGCAGATGCTGATCCTGAAAACCCTGGCGCTCGAGCCGATGCACGGCTATGGGATCGGCGTTCGCCTCGAGCAGACGAGTGGCGGTGTATTCCGGGTCAACGGGGGGTCGCTCTTTCCGGCGCTCCGCCGCCTCGAGCGCGACGGACTGATCAAGGGAGAATGGCGCGCGACCGAGAACAATCGGCGCGGCAAGTACTACACACTCACGGGATCGGGCCGCGCGATGCTGCGTCGCGAGACGCGGGATTGGGAGCTCCAGACAGCGGCCATCGCGCGGGTGCTCCGCACGTCTCCGGAGGAAATCTGATGCGGGTCGTGCGTCGCCTGCTCGGTGGCTTCCGTGCGTTACTGCGCCGGCAGGCGGCCGACGAGGAACTCGAGGACGAACTGCGCCAGTTTGTCGACGCCGCGATCGCGGAGAACCTGGCGCGCGGATTGAGCCGATCGGATGCCGAACGCGCGGCGCGTTTGCAACTGGGCAGCCCGGCCGCCGTGAAGGACCACGTCCGCGATGCGGGCTGGGAAACGGTTCTGGAGCAGCTCGCTCGCGACGTGAAGTATGCGTGGCGTGGCCTGTGGCGAAGCCCCGCCTATGCAGCGACGACGGCTGTGACGCTCGCAGCCGGTCTCGGCCTTGTGGCGGTTGTCTTCACGGTCTTCGACGCCTACGTACTCCGGCCGTTCGCCATTCGCGATCCGCAGAATCTGTACGAGGTCCATTGGCAAGGGCAGGAGGCGGCCGGTCATACGTTCCAATGGCGTGACTATGAAGCCGTTCGCGCCAGAACCGATCTGTTCGAATCGGCGTTCGTGGACGACTCGCGTTTCGTGTCCTCCGGGGGCGCGACGCTTACCGTCGTATTCGTGTCGGGCAACTACTTCGACACGCTCGGCGCGCCGATTCTCCTCGGCCGCGGACTTTCCGAGTTCGACGCACCGTCGCCCGGAGATGCCCCGGTCGCCGTGTTGAGTCATCAGCTCTGGACACGGCGCTTCAAACAGGATCCAGCTGTCATCGGCCGCGACATCATTCTGAACGACCGACACCTCACGATTGTCGGCGTAACGCGTGCTGAGTTCCTCGGCGTCGGTGATACGCCCGTCGACGCGTGGGTGCCGCTGACGATGTACACGCGGGTGCTGGGGCAGGATCTATTTGGCGCGAAGCAGCCGCGCGAGTTGCGCCTGCTCGTGCGCCTGCATCCAGGTGCCACGGCTGCCGCCGCGGAAGGCGCCGCCACCGTTGAACCGTTCGAAACACGCGTGGTCGGCCGGATCGATCCGGTGCGCCTGGTGCTGCAGCCACGCTCGACGAGAATTCCGCTGACGCTCGACGTACTGGTATTCATGGCGCCGCTGTTTGCGGCGTTCGCACTGGTTCTCGTCGCCGCATGCGCGAACGCATCGAATGTGATGCTCGCGCGAGCGAATGCGCGGCATCGCGAAATCGGAGTGCGCCTGGCGCTCGGCGCGAGCCGCGGCCGTGTCGTACGCCAACTATTGACCGAAGGGTTCCTGATTGCGGCGATCGCCGGAGCCGCCGGTCTGTGTCTCGCGGCCGTCATCCTGCGAGCGGGTGCTCCGTTGGTGGTCGCGACGCTGCCGGCCGCCGTGTCGCCGCTCGTGCGGATCGTTCCGCTCGATTTCGATCGGCGCGTGTTCCTGTTTGCACTTGCCGCCGTGAGTGCGACCACGCTGCTCTTCGCGCTGCTGCCGGCAGTGCATGCGACGCGGCTGACGCTGATCGACGCCATACGCGGACAGGCTGGTTCGACGCTTCGAAGCGCTACGCTGCGAAGTACCCTCGTCGGCGGACAGGTGGCGATCTCCCTCGCACTCCTGGTCATTGCGGCGACGCTCGTCCGCAACAGCGCCGCCATCGGACATGCCGACCTCGGATTCAAACCGGGGAACGTGCTTGCGGTGAGACAGCGGGGCAAATCGTCGCTGATCGCGCGCGCGGGGACGATCCTGCCCGGTGATCCACAAGTCGAGCAGGTTGTCTTCACCAGCCACAACCCGTTGTTCGGCAACGGACCGAAAGGCTTCGTACGCGAGGCGCGGGCAATCGTGCCCGTCAGTTATGTGTTTGTGTCGCCGGGCTACTTTTCGATGCTGGACATTCCGATCGTGCACGGCCGCGGGTTCAGAGCCGAGGAGGCGAATGAGCAATCCGGAGTCGCGATTCTGAGCGTTGCCGCGGCGCAGGCGCTCTGGCCGGGCGAGGAGGCGGTGGGAAAGGCCATGCGACTGCAGCTGCCGGAGCCACAGACGGGAGTCGCGGATGTTCTGACCCGCAGCCTGCGAAGGGTGGACGACAACGCGGCCGGCGCGATCGTCTTGACCGTCGTTGGGGTCGCCAAGGACGTCGTTTCCGGGTTCGTCTATGAGGGCAAGGACACCGCGCAGGTTTACCTGCCGACAAACGCCGAGGGTGCGCATGCTGCCGCGTTGCTCGTGCAGCCGCGCGCTGGTGCGAGGCTGCAGCCGGACCCGTTTCATTCGACGCTGTTGCAGCTGCACCCCGATCCGCTCAAGTTCGAAACCCTTCCGCTCGCCGACATGATGACCCTGCAGATGTTCCCGCTGCGCCTCGCGTCCTGGATTGGTTCGCTGCTTGGTTTGGTTGCGCTGGCGTTGAGCATGTCCGGCGTGTACGGCGTGCTGACGTTCATTCTGGGGCAGCGGGCCCACGAGCTTGCGATCCGAATGGCGCTCGGCGCGGCCGCGCCAGCGGTCGTGCGGCTGGTGATGGGACAATCCGCGCGGCTTGCCGGCGCGGGCGCGCTATGCGGCCTGTTCTTCGCCTTCGTCGTGATGAAGCTTCTGAGCGGCGTGGTGCGTCTCGAAGAAGTGTCGGTGTTGGATCCGGGCGCGTTTGCCGCGGGTCTCGTCCTGATTACTGCGGCCGTCGCGCTCGCGTCGTTCGCACCCGCGCGCCGCTCGACACGAGTCGATCCCGCGCGTATGCTGAAGGCGGACGATTGATCTGGAACCAAGATGATAGCGATTCGTTTCCGCATCCTTGTGATCGCGATTGCGGGTGCCCTCGTCAGTGCTTCGGCTCTGGCGCTCGCGCAGAAATCGACACCCGCGCAGGTGGCAGAAAAGCTGTCCGGCACCTGGAAAATCAATCGTGAGTTGAGCCCATCGATCGGCCGTGGGCGCGGCGGTGTTGCGGCCGCGGCGGTTCCCACGCTGATGCGCGCGTCGTTCCAGCGTCGCGGTGGCGGCGGTAACGCGAACGACGCGTCCAGCGCGCAGGATCTGACGCCCGAGCAGATCGCCGCGAGAAATGCCGTCCGCCAGTTGCAGCAGCTTCCCGAGACGCTGAAGATCGTGGCGACGACCGATCAGGTCACCTTCACGGAACCGCGCGGTGTTTCGAGCTTTCCCGCCAACAACAAGAGCGTGAAGATCGACCTCGGAGACACAAAGGTCGACGTGAAGACCCGCTGGGACAAGGAGACGCTGCGCCAGGAGTTCAGCGCGTACCAACAGAAGCTCACGCGCACGTGGAGCGTCGACGAGAACGGCCGGCTGATGCTGAACCTGCTCGTCGAGAGCATGGTCGTGAACAACAACGGCGGCACGCCGACCTGGACGCAACAGACGGCGGTCGCGGTGTTCGACAGGCAGCAGTAAGCGGAGGCTTCAGCCCCGCTGCGCTACAGATCGGCCCGACAATTCAAGGTAACATTCGCCGCATGCGGCCTGTCGTACTCCTTGCGCTCTGTCTGATCGCCTCGCCCGCACGCGCACAGGTCACGCGTCTCGAAATCACGTCTCGCGAGCCCGTGGCCAATGGCCAGGCATTTGGCGTTGCGGGCGGCTACGAACAGATCCGCGGGCGGATCCACGGTGAGGTCGATCCGCGGGATCCGCACAACCGCATCATTCAGGACATCCAGCTCGCGCCGCGGAATGCGCGCGGCAAGGTCGAATACGTCGCGACTTTTTCGCTGATGAAGCCGGTCGATCTATCGAAGGCCAGCGGCGTCCTCATTTATTCAGTCGTCAATCGAGGCAACGGCGCTCCGGTGCCGAGTGCGGAGGGGCACATCTCGCTCGTGAGCGGGTGGCAGGGAGACGTGATCCCGACGCCGAACAACCAGACGATTCAGGTCCCGACAGCGAAGAACGCGGAAGGTTCGCCCGTCACGGGGCCCGTGCTGGCGCGCTTTTACGATCTTCCGACCGGAACGAACACCGCGGCGATCCGGATCGGATCGCTCGGCACCGGTCTCTATCCGCCCGCAACCCTCGACACGACCAAGGCGTCGCTGACGTTCCATACGTCCGAGACGGTCGCCGGGGCGGTGGCCGGCACGGCGGCGGTGCCGGCCAGCGACTGGGCGTTTGCCGATTGCCGTACGACTCCATTTCCCGGCGCGCCGGATTCCACCCGGATCTGTTTGAAGAACGGATTCGACGCGACGCGTCTGTACGAGCTCGTGTACACGGCGAAGGACCCGCTCGTGCTTGGAATCGGGTTTGCGGCCACTCGCGATATCGTCGCATTCTTCCGGCATGCGGCCGGTGACGCCGCAGGCACTCCGAATCCGGTTGCGAATGCCGTCACCCACGCCGTCGCGTTCGGCGCGTCGCAGTCGGGCAACTTCCTGAAGACGTTCGTCCACCTCGGGTTCAATCAGGATCTCGACGGCCGCGTGGTCTGGGAGGGCATCTTCCCGTACATCGCGGGTCGGCAGCTCGCGATGAACTTGCGGTTCGCTGCGCCCGGCGGAGCGGCCGGGCTGTACGAGCCAGGGAGCGAGCCCGCGTTGTGGTGGGGCCGATACACCGATGCGTTCCGAGGACGAAAAGCCCCCACGAGCCTGCTCGATCGCTGTGGGGCATCGCGTTCGTGCCCCGAAGTGATTGAAGCGTTCGGCGCGACCGAGTTCTGGGGTTTGCGCATGTCGCCGGGGCTCGTCGGAACCGATGCGACGGCGGACATTCCGCTTCCCGACAACGTGCGCCGCTACTACATGCCCGGGACGACACACGGCGGCGGTGCGGGTGGATTCGAGGTGACGCAGCGGCCCGGCAGCGGGTGCGCACTGCCGCAGAACCCCAATCCGATGAGCGATACGCAGCGCGCGCTCATGGCCGCCCTCATCGACTGGGTCACCAAGGGCATCGCGCCGCCTCAGAGCCGATATCCCACGCTCGCCGATCGAACGCTCGTGCCGCCGTCGGCCACAGGATTTCCGGCTATTCCGGGTGTTCGCCCGGTCGCGATCAATGCGGTCTTGGATTACGACTTCGGTCCTGAGTTCGACTACTCGGATCTCTCCGGCGTAGTCTCCCGCGAGCCGCCTGCAATCAAGCGAGCTATCCCGATGCTCGTGCCGCGGGTGAACGAGGACGGCAACGAGGTGAGCGGCGTTGCATCCGTGCTGCATCAGGCACCGCTCGGCACGTATCTGGGGTGGAACGTCACCGCCTGGGGTTTCTTCAAAGGGCAAATATGCGGGTTCTCCGGGGGCTACGTGCCGTTCGCGCGCACGCGCGCGGAGCGCGTCGCGTCGGGCGACCCGCGCGCCTCGTTGGAGGAGCGCTACGGGACGCAGGAGGGATACGTATGCGTCGTTCGCCGCGCCGCGGAATCCCTGGCGGGGCAGCGTTTCCTGCTGCGCGCCGACGCGGATCGCCTCATCTCGACCGCCTCATCGACGCGGCTCCTCCCGTCCTCCGCCGAAGCGTCTCCGGAACAGCGCGCCATCGGCGAGCGGCTCTGCCGGTAGGGGTCAGACCAGGGTCAGACCAGGGTCAGACCAGGGTCAGACCCTGGGTCCCTCAGCGATCCACGGCTTCGAGCGTCCAGATCACTCCGGCGGTACGCGGTTCGGTGACGGCACGAAATGGTGCGGACGCTCCGGCTTGCTCGGCGGTAACCGTGTCTGCTTGCCGCAGCAGGTGACATGATCGCGGAGTATTCGTCCCGGGACGATAGTCGATAGGGGATCTTTAGACGCGCCAAGTCCGTACGCGCCAGGGCGGGTCTTTAGATCCGCCGCAAGGAGAGACACATGTCTTACACGAGAAGGGAATTCGGAAAGCTCGCCATCGCGGGTCTTCCTGCCGCTGCCGTGCTTGGCACGGGCAATTCGATCGTCGGAGCTGTTTTGCAGCCGGAGCCGAATTCGGTGATCAATGGCGTGCAGATCGGCACGATCACGTACAGCTATCGCAGCATGCCGGATCAGAGCGCCGAGGCAACGCTCAAGTACGTTCTCGATTCGGGCATCAGCGCCATCGAGTTGATGGGCGGACCGGTGGAGAGCTTCGCTGGAGCGCCGTCATCGGGACGCGGCGGTGGTGGTGGCGGCCGTGGTCCGGCGACGCCCGGGGCCGCCGGACGTGGGCCTGGCGGAGGCGGTCCGGGCGGCGGGTCGCCATCGGCAGTGGCACCAGGGCAGGAAAACAGGATGCCAGGATCCTGGAACGGACAGCCCTGTCCCGCTGGTCCGGGCGGCGGCGGACGCGCGGCCGCAGCAGGCGCGCCGGGTGCGCCCGGAGCGCCAGGCGCTCCCGGCGTGGATGCACCGGCCCGTGGCAGGGGTGGGCGCGCCGAGATGACGTCGGAGCAGCAGGCGGCGCAGCAGGAAGCGCAGGCAAAGCTGAAGGCGTGGCGCACGTCGGTGTCGATGGACAAATTCAAGCAGCTTCGCAAGATGTACAACGACGCCGGCGTCACGATCTACGCCTGGAAGCAGCTCAGCCCCAATATGTCGGACGAGGAGATGGAATACGTCTTCAACGTCGCCGAGGCGCTCGGGTGCACGCACACGACACTCGAGCTCCTGACCGACGACTCGCAGCTCAAACGCATCGGCGACATGGCGATGAAGAAGAAGATCTACGCCGCCTATCACACGCACATGCAAGGCAGCATGACTGCATTCGACAAGGCCTTCGCGTTGTCGAAGGGGAACACGGCCAATGTCGATTTCGGTCACTGGGTCGCGGCCGGGAACGTCGGCGGGACTCCGATGGACTTCCTCCAGAAGTACCACGATCGCATTTCGAGCTTCCATCTGAAGGATCGGACGCCGTGAAGGAAGTGAGGAAGTGCGTTGACTACTGTCGCGCGGCGCTGACAGAAAGGTAAAAGGTAGAAGGTAAAAGGTAAAAGGTAAAAGGTAAAAGACTTGATGCTGCCCCTTACGGGCCTCACAGTCATCGACTTCACGCGCGTGCTCTCGGGGCCGCTGTGCACGATGCTCCTCGGCGATATGGGCGCCGAGGTGATCAAGATTGAAGACCCGCGGCACGGCGACGACACGCGCGCGTGGGCGCCATTCGTCGACGGCTGGAGCACCTACTTTCTCGGCGTCAACCGCAACAAGAAGAGCGTCGCCGTCGATATCAAGTCGCCGGACGGGATCGCTCTCGTCGAGCAACTGATTCGCTCCGCCGATGTGCTCGTCGAGAACTTCCGTCCCGGCACGCTGGACCGGCTCGGGTTCGGGCCCGACCGCGCGCGGGCCATCAACGAGCGGCTGATTTACTGCTCGATCTCTGGCTACGGCGCCACCGGACCTCGACGGGATCTGCCCGGGTACGACATGGTGATTCAGGGCGAATCGGGGCTCATGGACGTCACGGGTTTTCCCGAGACCGGTCCGACGAAAGTAGGAGTCGCGATCACTGATTGCCTGGCGGCGCTGTACGCGGTGCAGGGCATTCTGCTCGCGCACATCGCCCGCGCGCGAACGGGCAAGGGTCAGTTCGTCGACATCTCCCTTCTGGATTCGGCCGTCTCGATTCTCGGACTGCCTGCCGGTATCGTCGCGGCAACGGGGCGGAGTCCCGGCCGGCTCGGCAACGCGCACCCGTCGCTCGCGCCCTACGAGCCGTATCCCGCATCCGACGGCTACGTCGTCGTCGCGGTCGCAAATCCGAAGCTGTGGTCGCGTTTCTGCACCGCGATCGGCGCTGAAGCGCTCCAGCACGATCCGCGCTTTGCGACCAACACCGATCGCCTGCAGAACCGCGAAGCGCTGAACGAATGTATCGGCATGATCTTCAGGGATCAGACCGTCGATGCGTTGATCGAGCGTATGAGCGCCGCGGGCGTTCCATGCGGCCGCGTTCGCACGATCGACGAAGTGCTGCACGATCCTCAGCTGGCCGCGCGTCAGATGTTGATCGACGTCGCGGCGGGCAGCGAGACGGTCAAGGTGCCCGGTAATCCCGTGAAGCTGTCTGCGACCCCGATTCTTCCCGCCGACGCGCCGCCCGCCCTCGGTGAACACACGCGCGACGTCCAGCAAACGATTCGGGGGCGCTAGCTCGTGCTCACGTGGCTCGCGCTGTTCGCCATTGCCGCGCTGCTCCTGCTGATCCTCCTGCGGGTCACCTCGGTCCTCGTTGCACTGACGCTCGTGCCGGTCGCTGCAGCGCTGCTGGGTGGATTCGCGACCGACATGGGCGGCTTCGCGCTCGACGGCATCCGCGCTGTGACGCCGGTCGCGGCGTTGCTGGCCTTTGCCGTGATCTACTTCGGCGTGATGAACGACGCAGGGTTGTTCGATCCCGTCGTCAGAGCGCTGGTGCGCGTCGCGGGGACTGATCCCGTGCGCATCAGCGTTGGAACGGCCGCGATTGCCGCGATTGCGCACCTCGACGGCGCCGGCGCGAGCACGTTCATGGTGACGATTCCCGCGATGTTGCCAATTTATCAGAGGGTCGGCATGACCCCGCTCGCGCTGACGTGTACGACCGCGCTTGCGGCGGGCACGATGAACATGCTGCCGTGGGCGGGACCGACGACGCGGGCTGCTGCCGCGCTGCACGTGAACACGTCGGAGTTGTTCCTGCCCGACCTCGCAGCGATGGCGGCCGGGCTGGTTGCGGTGTTCGCGTTCGCCGTGCACATCGGCCGCCGCGAGCGATCGCGGCTAGGGGTCAGACCAGGGTCAGACCAGGGTCAGACCGGGATCAGACCAGGGTCAGATCGGGGTCAGACCCCGCTCTGGTTCTTCAATGCGGCACTGACGGTCGTGACGCTGGGCGCGCTTTTCGCCGAGCTGGTTCCGCTCGCCATCGTCTTCATCGTCGCATCCGCCATTGCGCTCGTCGTGAATTATCCAGACGCCCAGGAGCAGCGCGAGCGTCTCACCGCGCACGGCAGTGCCGCGATGATGATGGTGACCACCATCTTCGCGGCCGGCGTGTTCACGGGAATCCTGACCAAATCCGGCATGCTGGCAGCGCTCTCCTCGGCGATCGTCCACCTGCTCCCGGCCCGAATGCTGCCTCACCTCCCTGTTGCGACGGCCGTTGCCGCGATGCCGCTCAGCCTCGCCTTCGATCCCGACTCGTTTTATTTCGGTCTCTTTCCGGTCCTTGCGGGCGCCGCACAGGCCGTGGGCGGATCGGCCGTCGAGGTCGGCCGCGCGGCAATCCTGGGACAGATGACGACCGGCTTTCCCGTGAGCCCGCTCACGCCGTCGACGTTTCTGCTCGTCGGACTCGCCGAAGTCGATCTCGCCGATCATCAGCGCCGGACGATCCCGTACGCATTCGCGGTGACGTTGATCATGACCGTCGCAGCGCTTGCGTCACGCGCGATTCGCTGGTGAAGCAAGGGTCAGGATCTCGGAGCAGGCCTTACGCGTTCGCCGCTGCCGTGTTATGCCAATCCGTAGCCGCCACGACGCCGGCTTCGCTGACGGCCTGAGCGTAGAAGGTGCGCGAGCGCGCCATGAGTCCTGAAGCTGATCTTCCGCTCCGCACCCGGATAATCCGTGAAGAGCGACATGCCGAGCACCATCGCGCCGTTGAGAAACGCCAGCGTGGCAGCTACGCGATTGGACTTCAGGTATCGCGCACCGAGGGTGGAAAAACGTCGCGGCGACGCTGTAGTCGAGCACGGCGTGCTGCGCCGGCCCGATCACACGTGGGCACTGATTCTGCTCGCGTGCCGCCCGCAATTCAGGACCCCACGGCGCATCGATACGGATTAGCTCGCCTCGCAGCCCGAGCGCGAGCAGCCAGCGCGAATGCCGGACAATTCGGTAAACTCCTCGAATGGGTTTCTCTGACTGGCTCCGTGTCGTGGATACCGTCGGCACGCTCGCCGGACGGCTGAAAGGGGGTCTGCCGGCGACCACGCAGCAGCCCGGCGGCGCACTCGAGACGCGGCTTGCCGGCGTCGTTGTCGCGGCACTCAAGGAGGCGTTCGATCGCGACCGCGCCCGAATGGATCTCGAACGCGCGCACGTGGAAGCGGAACGGCGGCGTGCGGAAGAAGCGCTGGCGGCCGAGCTCAAGCGTCAGGCCGCCGAGCGCGCGCTCGGTCAGTTGAGACTTCTCGCGATCATCGCCATCGGGACGTGGATGCTCTCCGCCGCGTTGGCCGTATGGCTGCCCGGGATGCGCGCTGGCCTGCCGCGTACCCTTCTCGGCATCGGCTGGGCGATGGCCTTTGGCGCGCTTGGCTGCACGTTTGCAGGCTCTCAACGAATTTCTGCGTGGACGGCCGGGGCGACCAACGCGGCTGACCTCCCGCGAAGCGCTGCGGCGTCGGCCGCGCCATGGCTGCTGCTCGGCGCGCTTGCGAGCACGGCGGCGAGTCTGCTCGCGGGAGTGTGAAGGGGACGCGATTCGCGATTCGCGGTTCGCGGTTCGCGATTGTTGGATTCACTGATTCGGCGATCAGGGATTCCTGATCGTCGGATGAGGGATTCGCGATCAGGGATTAGGGATTGATCTTGAGTGTCATTACCGTTTACGGCGCGGACTGGTGCGAGGACACGCAGCGTTCGCTGCGGCAGTTGCGGCGGCTTGGCGTTCCGCATCAGTACGTCAACATCGACGAAGATCTCGACGCGCTCGACCGCGCGAAATCGTTGAATGGCGGCCAGCGCCGCACGCCGACGATCGATCTTGGCTTCGGGGGCGCACCGCTGGTCGAACCGGACAACGACGCGCTCACCGCTGCGCTCGTCGAGCGCGAGATGCTCACCGACGAGGATGCGGCCGATCGGCTCGCGGTGCAAAACGTCGGCGATTTCGAGCGGGTGCTGCGAACGGGTGTTGGCGGAGCTCTCCTGCTCGCCGCCCGGATCACCCCGCGCGCACGCTGGCCATTCGCGGTTCTCGGAACGCTGGTGGCCGCGTCAGGCCTGACTGGCTGGTGCCCCGTGTACCACACGGCGCGCGTGACCTCGCTCGACGGTCCGGGCGATCGGCCCGAAGAGACGACGCGCGACACATGGCTGGCGCCCAGGCGCGGCGCGCCCGTCGAAATCGGTGCTGCTCCGTCGCCAGAGACACACCATTGAAACGCGATGCCCTGCTTCAAGCACTAGCGGAAGCCCGGCACGCGGATCCGTTCGGCGTGCTCGGGCCGCATGTGGAGTCGGGTGGCGTTGTCATTCGGGCTATCGTGCCAACCGCCGATCGCGTCACCGTCACCAGGAATGGCTCGTCCCCCATCGACATGACGCGCCGGCATCCGTCGGGAATCTTCGAAGCCACCATTGCGGGCGCGACGGAAATCCCAGACTATCGGCTGCGCGTTTTGTTCCATGGCGGGACGACCGGCGAGATCGACGATCCCTATCGCTACGGACGCGTGCTGTCCGATTACGACCTCTATCTCTTCGGCGAGGGGAAGCACACACGCATTTACGACCAGCTTGGCGCCCACCCGATGACCGTCGGGAATGCGGCCGGCGTGCACTTCGCCGTCTGGGCGCCCAACGCGAAGCGCGTCAGCGTCGTCGGGGATTTCAACTCATGGGACGGCCGACGGCATCCGATGCGGTTGCTGGGTGCGAGCGGGGTGTGGGAAATCTTCGTGCCGGGTGTCGGGACAGGGGAGCGTTACAAGTTCGAGCTCCTGACCGGGTATGGCGAGGTTGTGCTGAAGTCCGATCCGTTCGGTTTCGCGTTCGAGCTGCCGCCGTTGAACGCCTCGATCGTGTGGGCGCCCTCCTATCAGTGGCGCGACAACGCGTGGATGAGCGGTCGTTCATCGTTCGAATCGTGGTTCCGCAGGCCGATGGCGGTGTACGAGGTGCACCTCGGGTCGTGGATGCGCGTGCCGGAAGATGGGAACCGTTATCTCTCGTATACGGAGCTCGCGCAGCGGCTCGTTCCGTATGTGAAGGAGATGGGGTACACGCACATCGAGCTGCTGCCGGTGATGGAGCACCCGTTTTCAGGATCGTGGGGATACCAGGTCATCGGGTTCTTTGCGCCGACGAGCCGCTTCGGCCCCCCTGACGATTTCAAGGCGTTCATCGACGCCTGCCACTCCAACGGGATCGGTGTGATCCTCGATTGGGTGCCTGGCCACTTTCCGAAAGATGCGCATGGGCTCGCCCGCTTCGACGGCACCTCGCTCTTCGAGCACGCCGATCCGCGTCAGGGCGAACACCGCGACTGGGGCACGCTGATCTTCAACTACGGTCGAAACGAGGTCCGGAATTTTCTTCTGGCGAATGCGTTGTTCTGGCTGCGCGAGTACCACATCGACGGCCTCCGCGTCGACGCGGTTGCTTCGATGCTCTATCTGGATTACTCCAGGAAGGAAGGTGAGTGGGTACCAAACCGTTTCGGGGGCCGCGAGAATCTCGAGGCGATCGATTTCCTGCGCGAGCTGAACACGCTGACCCACTCGGAGGAGGCCGGCTCGATCACCGTCGCCGAGGAATCGACCGCGTGGCCTTCGGTGAGTCGGCCGACGTACGTTGGCGGTCTCGGGTTCACCTACAAGTGGAACATGGGATGGATGAACGACATCCTCGAGTACGTCTCGAAGGATCCCATTTACCGCCGATGGGATCATCGCCATCTGACGTTCTCGCTGCTGTACGCGTTCACCGAGAATTTCATTCTGCCGTTTTCTCACGACGAGGTCGTGCATGGGAAAGGCTCCATGTTCGGCAAGATCCCCGGCGACGACTGGCGCAAGGCCGCAACGCTTCGGGCGTTGTACGGGTTCATGTATGCGCATCCCGGCAAGAAGCTGATGTTCATGGGCGGCGAGTTCGGTCAGGGCCGCGAGTGGAATTACGATGACAGCCTCGACTGGCACCTGCTCGACGAGCCGCTCCACGCGGGCCTGCGGCGGTACGTGCAGGATCTGAACCGGGTCTATCGCGACGAGCGTCCGCTGCACGAACTGGATTTCGACGGCGCCGGGTTCAACTGGATCGATTGCAACGACAACGAGAACAGCGTCGTTTCGTTCATGCGCCGGGCGCAGAACGGGACGGACTTCGTGGTCGCCATGGTGAATTTCACGCCCGTGCCGCGCGAGGGCTACCGGATCGGCGTACCTGAAGCCGGCTGCTACCTGGAGATCGTCAACAGCGACAGCGAGCTCTACGCTGGAAGCAATCTCGGAAACGGCGGTGCGGTATTCACCGAGGCGATTGCTTCGCACGGACACCAGCAGTCGCTGCGGCTCAGCATCCCACCGCTCGGATTCCTGCTCCTCAAACCAGGACGCTCGTGAGTGACTTTGCCGCCTTTGCGGAACGAAAGTGCCGCGAGGCGGCGTCGGCACGGATTGCCCACTTGACGACGGTCGAGGATTATGGCGTCCCGCGCCACTGCACCCGTGTCGGCAACGCCTGGTCCATCGAGCACTACGACGGGTTCTTTCTGCTGCCGGCGCACGCACCCGAGGAGCTTCCGTGCACGTCGCTGTGCTTCGTGCAGTCGCGCGCCCGCAACACTGGCGCGCCGAATCCAGACGTGCTCGGCGGCGGCCCGACCGACAAGCATCTCATTTATGAAGGATTGTCCCGCGTCGCCGCCGATGCGGTGATGGCCGGCGCGGCCACTGCAGAGGGCCCATCGACGTTCTTTTCGGTGTGGCATCCGCAGCTCGTCGCATTGCGCGCGGCGCTCGGTCTGCCGCGTCACCCTGCCCAGATCGTCCTGACCGCAAGGGGGCTTGTCGATGTCGCCGGCACGCTTCTGTTCAACGTGCCGGACGTTCCCGCGTACATCATCGCTGCGCCAATGGCGTGCGAGCGGCTCCATCCACTCGTGAAAGACCGGCCGTTGGTCGAGATCATCCCGATGGACGATGACGACCCGTGCATTGCTCTCAGGTACCTGCGAGAGAAGCATGGAATCGATCGGATCTCGTGCATCGGCGGCCGTCACACCGCGACCGCCCTGCTCGACGCCGGCTGCGTCCAGGATCTCTGTCTGACGACAGCCGCGCGCGACGCCGGCGAACCCGGGACGCCGTATTACATCGGGACCACGCCGCCCGTGCTCGAGCCGTTGGTTCGCAAGCAGGCCGACGATCCTGAATACCCGATCACGTTCGAGCATTTCATGGTCGCTAGCCCTTGCTCATCTTCTCTATCCGGTCCCATTCGTCGTCGCTGACCGACATCACGGACAGACGCGGCACACGCGTGAGCGCAAACGATGCGAAGTACTTGTCCGCCTTGACGGCTGCGAGCGTCACGGAATGCGCGAGCTTTTTTACCGGCGCAATGTCTACAGCGTAGAACTTTCCCGACTTGTCCGCAGGATCCGGATAGGCGTCAGCGACCGCTTTGGCGATGCCCACGACGGCCTTCTCGTCGCCCGTGTGATAGAAGAACACGCGATCGTCTTTCTTCACCGACCGCAGGTTCTTCTGCGCGACAGGATTCTTCACACCCGTCCACGACGTCTTGCCGTCGCGGACGAGATCGTCATAGCTGTAGTGCGCCGGCTCTTCCTTGAACAGCCAATTCATGCCGACATGGTACATTGCTGATTGCTGATTTTCGATTGCTGATTTTCGATTGCTGATTGGGCCGATGCTGATTGGGCCGACGGCCCTCATCAACAATCAACAATCAACAATCAGCAATCAGCAATCGAATTACGCCAAGCATATGGATTGGGCCCACCTTCGCCTGCAGGACCGCATCGCGCCTGGCGTGCGCGTGCTTTTCGTCGGCATCAATCCGGGTGTACGGTCGGCGGAAACGGGACATCATTTCGCCGGGTACTCGAACCGGTTCTGGAAGCTGCTGACCGACTCCCGCCTGGTCGGCGAACCGATCACCTATCTCGATGACGTCAGGCTGCCGGAGTTCGGGTTCGGGATCACCAATTTGATCGCGCGCCCGAGCCCAGGAATCGGCGACCTCAGGCCAGCCGAGTACGTCGATGGCTGGAAGACGCTCGAGCGGAAGATTCGCCGCTACAAACCCGAGATTGTCGCGCTCGTCGGCGTCACGCTGTTTCGCGCCATCGAGCCATTGCTGGCTGGTGAGCTCGATAAGAACGCACGGGCCGCGTTGAAGTCGCGCCGAATCGATCTCGGACTGCAGGACGTGGCGATCCATGGCGCTCGGGTGTTCGTGCTGCCGAACCCGAGCGGTCGCAATGCGAACTTCAGTTATGCAGAGATGCTCGCCGCATTCGTGGCGCTGCAGCGGGTCGTGCAGGCGCGCGTGGAGGCTGGCCTGAAGGGTGGCCTAACGGCCAGCACTACCGGTCAGCAGATCAATGTGCGGCGGCGGCGGCCTTCCCGCGCGGACGGCGCATCAGAAAGACGAGCGGCAGGAGGAGCAGGAAGATCCCGCCGAGGAGCCTGAAGACGTCCACAAACGCCACCATCGACGCCTGCCGCTGCACGGCTCCGAAG
>JBKPTT010000028.1:0-4277 GCA_046735635.1 Acidobacteriota bacterium
CGCGCGCGTCCGTGTTCGAGCTCACATACCGCCGGAAATTCGTGACGTCGCCGAGGAGGAAGGTCGCGAGCCCGAGCCCGCCGACGCCCTGCAGCGATGTCCGGCTCGTGCTGAACGTCAGCTCGCCCGATCGATGCGCATCGCTCGGCACCCGCAGGTTGTACGCGCGCCGCACGTCGATCCCGAACTTGAAATTGTGGTCCTGCACGATTTTCGTCACGTTGCCGACCAGCTGAAACTGCTTCTCCTCCTGATCGAGCGGACAGTTACACCGGTTCACGCCAAGGCCGGATCCGAAGTTGAACCCTCCGACGGGACCTTCGACGAACCCCGCGGGCAATCCGGAGCTGAACGTGTTGTCGACATTCAGATTGGGAATCCCGGCATCCTTCGCCGGCGTCGTGCCGTAGTCGAACGGCAGCACGTTCACCTTGTAGCGAAAGAACCCGAACCGGAAATCCGCGAGCAACTTCGGCGAGAAGGCGTAGTCGACCCCGTAGGCGAGGCTCTGGTTCGTCACGTCCGACACGCCGCCGAGGCTCACGAGCTGCTGTCCGCCGCCGCTTCCGAACGCCGTCGGGCCGTCGCGGAAGAATTTGCCCATGCTATAGCGGCCGAACGTGTTGACAGAGGGGGTCAGCCGGCCGTCGACGCGCGCGTCGAACGAGTTCTCATGGAATTGTTCGACCCCGTTGCCGACAAAGTTGTCGCGGGTGCCGTTGTCACGGCCTGTCGCGTTCGGCTTCGGTATCGAATCCAGGATCTTCAGCGCTTGGGAGGACAGCTTGTTTGACGGGATCACGTTTCCGGGGAACTGCTGGCCGGTGGCGGGATCGTAGATGTTCACGCCGTACGCGCTCAGATCGCCCGTCCGTGCCGCGAGCGTGGGCACCGTCAAGAGCGCCGAGCCGCCCTGTTTGTCGCGTGTTCCCTGGTAATCCCCGAAACCGAACCACCGATTGTGCACGATCGGACCGCCGAGCGTGCCGCCGAACTGGTTGTGGCTCGTGTCCGGGATGAACTTGCCCGTCTGCGGGTCCTTCTGGAATTGCGTGAACGGGTTGCGTGCCTGCGTGCTGTCGTTGCGGTTGAACAGGAAGCCGCTGCCGTGCACGGTGTTCGTTCCGGACTTGGTCTGCACCGACACGACGCCAGCGGTCGCCTGTCCGAACTCCGCGTCGTAGTTCTGCGACGTGATCTTCGTTTCCTGGATCGATTCCAGCGGAGGATTGATCACGATGATGCCGAGAATCGGATCCCGGTTCTCGGTGCCATCGAGTTGATATCCCGTTCCGCTGAAATGCTGTCCGTTCACCATCGTCTGCGTCGAACCCTGCGGGTTCTCGCTCGCCGCGTGCTGCCACTGCAGCTGCTGCGTGCCGGGCGTCAGCAGAAGGAACTTCGTGAAGTTGCGGTCGAGAACCGGCAGATCGGTGATCTCCTTGGTCGAGAACCGTGTCGCCACGTCGGCCCGATCCGTCTTGAGCAACGGCGATCCGCCCGAGACGGTTACCGACTCGGTGACCTGTCCAATCGCCAGACTGAAGTTGACTGGCGTCTGTGTGTCGACGCTCACCTGTGCGCGCGGCACGACCGCGGTTTTGAAGCCCGCGAGCTCCGCGCGGATTTCATACACGCCGGGCAACAGCCGTTCCTTGAGGTATACGCCCGACTCATTGGTCGTCACCGTGTCGACGGTGTTCCGCTCGACGCTGGTGATCGTGACGGTTGCGCCCGGCAGCAGCGCACCGGTGGAATCCCGGACGATGCCGCTGACACTGCCGTAAACGGCTTGCGCGCTCGCCGCTGTGCTCACGAGAAGGAGCATCACGACGACGAGTGCGGCGGGGCAGAGGTAGGAACCCAGGGACGAGGAATCGCACGCTCTTCGGGCCATGTGCGCGCTCCTGTCTAGTGAACGACGCTCGCGTGCGCCGTGCACACGAGCAGGACGCGGATGATAACACCGGCCGGCATTTCGTCAAGCGGTTCCTCCCTTTCGTCGATGCGGGTAGAGAGTATCCACCGCGCGGCGGGGTGATTACTGCCGCCCGCCGCGTGCTTCCCGCACCGTGACGACGCGGTTGGCCGTCACGTTCGCGAGCGCTTGGGTTGCTCCCGACGGCCAGCGAATGGAAATCGAAGCAGCGCTGGTTTCAGTACCCAGACCGAAGTGGAGCCGGAGGTCGTCGTGCGAGTAGTAGCTCGACTGGCTCACCACCGCCCGGGTCGTCGAGCGCCCCGCAGCAGTAACGGTCACGAGCGCTCCGATTGCCGATCGATTCGACTGCGTGCCTTCCAGCTTCAGCACCAGCCAGTGGTTCGGGCCTGCGTAGTCGTTACGCAGCAGCGAGGGAGGCTCGTTCATGTTCATCACGAGAACGTCGATGTCGCCGTCGTTGTCGAAATCGCCGAACGCCGCGCCGCGGCTCGAGTGCAGAGCCGCGACGGCGGGTCCACTCGCCGTCGTCACGTTCTCGAACCGGGGAGCCGCGCCGCTCACGGCGTTCCTGAACACGACCCGTGGTCCCCGATGCGGGTACTGCGGCATGCGCGCCTCGACTTCCGGATACACGTTTCCGGTCACGTAGACGAGGTCGGGGCGCCCGTCGAGATCCAGGTCGGGCATGCCGGCGCCCCACTCGACGTAGCGGTTTTCCACGGCGAGACCGGCGCGCGTGGCGACGTCCTCGAAGAGAAAACTTCCGATGTTGCGGTAGAGCGCGGGGATGTCGTCGGCGAAATGCGTCTTGAACAGATCGAGCCGGCCGTCGCCGTCGAAGTCGCCGACGGCGACTCCCATCCCGGCCTGCGGGTTGCCGTTCTCGCTGTAGGCCGCGCCGCTCGAGACCGCGACATCGGTGAACGTGCCGTCGTGCTTGTTGCGGTACAGAATCGCCGCGGTGGAATCCGAGGCGACGTAGATGTCGGTCCAGCCGTCCGCGTCGAAATCGGCGGCCACGGCCGTCATGGAGTAGCGGCCCGTCACACGGCCGATGCCAGACGGCATCGAGACATCACTGAAGCGTCCGTTGCCGTCATTGTGGTACAGCAGATTCGTGTCGGTGGGGAGACCCTTGGGTCCGCAGTTCACCGGCACGCCCTTCCACGTGCAGTTCGGTCCAGCCCCAGGCTCCGGTGCATCTGCAATATCGAACTTGAGATAATTCGCGACGAACAGATCGAGACGGCCATCGCGATCGTAGTCGATGAACGTGCAGCCGGAGCCCCACCTGGTGCCACTGCCTGCAAGCCCGGCCTTCGCCGTGGCATCTTCGAACGTGCCATCGCCGCGATTGCGGTACAGGGCATTTACGCCGTAGTAAGTGACGAACAAATCGACGAAGCCGTCGTTGTCATAGTCGCCGGCGCACACGCCCGACGCCCATCCGATTTTCGTGAGCCCCGCGCGTGTCGTGACGTCCTCGAAGGTCCCGTTACGCTGATTGCGATACAAGCGGCTTGGAACGCGGTCGCGTTCGTCGGTCGAGTCGGTCCTGGCTCCGGGGGCCAGACGCGTCCCACTCAACACGAGCGCGTCGAGCCACCCATCGTTGTCGTAGTCCACCAAGGCCGTACCCGCACCGTTGGTTTCGATGATGAATCGCTTGCGATCGAGTCCACCGTAGATGCTCGGATGTGTGAGGCCTGCGCGGGCTGCGACGTCGGTGAACGTCACAGGCCATGCTGTGGATGTCTGCGGCGGAACAAAGGAGATGGTAGAAAGCAGGCCGGCCGCGGCCGCGAGGTGAATCTTCACCGGCCGGTCTGCCCCTGCAGACGCTCGGCAATCGCGAACTCCTGCCTGGCCTCCTCGAGCCGTCCGACCTGCTGCAGAAGCTGCGCGAGCAGGTAGTGGGCCGTGCGGTTGTTCGGGTCGTACTCGATAGCGCGGCGCAACATGCCCTCGGCGGTTGCTGGCTGTCCCTTCTGCAAGTATGCCCTGCCGAGCAGAATGTATGGGGCGCTGTAGAACGGATTGAGCCAGAGCGATTGCTGCAGCGCCGCGATCGCGTCGTCCCAGCGCGACTGACGAACGTAGGCGTCGCCGAGCTGATAGTACGCCGGCGCGCTCGCGGGTGCGATTGCCAGCTCCCGTTTCGTCTCGGCAATCGCGTCGTCGAATCGCCCGCGAAAGAGCGCCAGCTGTCCGAGCAGGAGGTGCGCCTGCGGCAGCGAGGCGTCCTTCGCAACCGCCCGTTTGAGGTCCTCTTCGGCGGCCGATTCGAGCTGCAACCGGATCATCATCTGCGCCGCCACGAGGTACGCTGCCGCCG
>JBKPTT010000029.1:0-12555 GCA_046735635.1 Acidobacteriota bacterium
GACCATCTGTTCGAAGACGACCGGAAGCAGCTCGAAGCGGAAGGACGGACGCACCCGACGGCGGATGGCAGGTACGGGGGCGCGACGGTGCTCCTTGTGAACGCCAACTTCGGGTGCGGTTCTTCCCGCGAACATGCCCCCCAAGCCATCCGGCGCAGTGGCATCGGCGCGGTCGTGGGCGAGTCGTTCTCCGAAATCTTCTTTGGAAATTCCGTGGCACTTGGGATGCCGTGCGTCAGCGCGACTCGCGAGACCCTCGATCGGCTGATGTCTCTCGCCGAGCGCGATCCTGCGACGGAGATGGCGATCGATCTCGATACCATGTCGGTCTCTGCCGCAGGGCAAACGGTTTCGATTGCGCTGCCCGCAGCCGCGCGCGAGGCGTTCCTCAGCGGATCGTGGGACGCCACCGGACTCCTCCTCGATCGGTTCGACGAGGTCGAGCGAGTAGCATCGCGCCTGCCGTACATGCAGTGGTCGTAAAGGACCCAACCGCCTATACCGCGTGCCTCGTCCTCTTCACGGTTCTTCTTTACAGTCGGGTCATCGGTCAGGTCATCGTCTACCTGTACGCGCCCCGGTGGCTGCCGCCCATGGACGAATGGCAGTCGGGCCTTCTTCCCTACCCGGTGCTCCTCGCGAGCCAAATCGTCGTTCTGACATTCATGACGCTCATCTGCGTCGACTTCGTCCGGCGACGTGGGTTCTTTTTCGTCCCGCACCCTCGCGGCGGCGGCTTTTCCGTGTGGTGTGGCTCGTTGTATTTTGCTGGCATGGTGTTCCGCTACGTCCTGACAATGATGCGGAAGCCGGAACGCCGCTGGTTCGGCGGAACGATCCCGATTGTGTTCCACTCGTTCGTCGCCGCATTTCTCTGGACCTGGGGAATGTACCAATCCTGAAATGCTGATTGCTGATTGCTGATTGCTGATTTATTGACGATTGATCGATCGACGATTGAGCGTCTTTCGAATTCGAGCAATCCTCGATCAACAATTGAACTTCTTTCAATAAATCAGCATTCAACAATCAGCATTCAGCAATTCTCCGCGCGGCGGCCTGCGCGTCGTGATGGATGTTGCGCAGGCCGCCGCGCGTATCGTAGTTGTGTCCTACGAAATAGAGATTCGGCTGATCGATGCTGATCACCCGATCGCGGCGACGGGCGAATCCGCATGCATCGGTCCGCACTTGATCGCCCAGTAATCCCAGCGCGGCGCGGTATCCGGTCGCCAGGATGACGCGGTCGAACGGTTCCTCCGTCGCGTCGGCGAACCGCACACCCGTGCGCGTGAATTCGGTCGGCCCTGGTTTGAGGCGTATTGTTCCGGCGCGAATCGCGTCTACGAGATGGAATCCAATCAATGGAACCGCAGAACATTGCCCAATCGCTCCATGGGGGAGTACCGGCGGGCGCGAACGGGCGGCAATGCTCGACGAGAGGTTGTTGATGGCACGCTGGATCGACGCTGGAAGCAGTCCAATCGCCACGCCGAAATACTGAATGGGAATCCCGAGGAGCTCGCGAGGGACCACGCGCACGCCGGAACGCACGCTGACGACGACGCGGGCCCCTGCCTGCGCGAGCTCCACTGCGATCTCGCCCGCCGAATTACCCGCTCCCACGACGAGCACGCGCTCTCGCGCGTGCGGCTGCGGCCTTCGATACGCAACGCTGTGCATCACGGCCCCCGCGAACTGCGATTGTCCCGGGAATACGGGAACCACCGGATTCGCGACGATACCGGTCGCGACGACGACGGCACGTGAACTGAACTCGGCGCCATCCGCGATGCGCACGCGCCATCCACCGCCGGCACGCATGATGGCCGTGACGTCCGAAGAGGTGGTCACGGGAACGCGAAACTTGTCGGCGTAGCGAGCGAGATAGTCGAGAAAATCACGCCGCGTCGGAAAGATCGGCGTTGATTTCGGAAACGGCATGCCCGGCAGCGCAGAAAAGTGCTTGCCGGTGTGCAGCACGAGACCGTCGTACAGGTTTTCCCACGTGTGGGCGATTGCCGGGCCCCGCTCGAGCACGACGTGCGGGATCGCGCGAGCCGTCAACTCCCGCGACGTCGCGAGCCCTGCCGGGCCCGCGCCGATGATCACGACGTCAGGTGCGGCCACGCGTTCAGGACTTTACAACGTCTTCAGGTACTCGATGAGGGCTCGGCGGTTCTCGTCCGTTCTGATCCGATCCCAGAAATCATGACCGGAGTTGCCGCAGCCGGGCCGGGTCGTGTTGAACCAGTTGCGGTCGTCGGCGTGGCGCCGCAAAAGCAGCTCCTCGCGAATCGTCGCATCCGGGAGATCGGTGAAGAGCAGCTGGCCGACGCGCTGGCGATCGAAGCGGCGGGCTGCCAGCACCTCGAAAACGCGCGGTCGCTCGCTTGCGGGCCCGAGCAGGTGATAGAGCGTGGGTACGCTGCCGTTGTGGAGGTATGGATAGTTGGCCCACACGCCGGTGAGCGGTGTCGCCGAGTACCCGCGGCTCTTCTCGAGAGTCCCCTCGGCCGCCAGGGGGCTGTGATTGAACGCGTCGATGAACGCGTCCGACACGACGTCGAGCCGCGCGCGATCGGTCCCGACGTCGACATGCTTGCCGGGCCAATCGACGTTCCCCTTGCCATCGTAGGTTCCGTGGCAGCGATAGCACCCGACGCTCGTCGAGTAGAAGAGTTCGCGCCCCTTCGCGGCAAGATCTGCGTCGACTGCGTACGGATACCGCGGGGGCCTCAGATGGCGAATGACGGAATCGAACTCCTGCTTGATGGTGGGCAACACGAAGCCGACGAGGTCGTCGAACGGGCGATCCTTCTCGAGCTCCATCGAGGATGCCATCAGGGGATACGGGCCGTGAAAGCTGCCGTCGCTGTACCAGCGGCGCGAAGACATCTTCGCCGCGGTGTGCCAGAGCGGCGGCGTTTTCACGTCTCCGCGGCCGACCTCGTCGATCCCGGGCATGATACCGCCATGCGGGCGCATGTACAGCTCGACGTGGGACGCGGCGAACGCCGTGGAACGCGCGCGGGTGAGCGAATCAATCTTGTCATGATGGTGGCTCGTCAGGATGCGGTGAGCATTTGCCGTGACGGCTCGGTCCGAAGGATGGCCCGTGGCGAACTGCAGCCAGTTGTCGTCGGTCAGCACCTTAAGGGCGTCGCCAAGCCATTTGTCATCGAATGTCTTCGTGCCCGCCCCGAGGTACGCGACACCGTCAATCTCCGCCGTGTGGCAGACGAGGCAGTTCACCGTCCAGCGAAGCGGCTTGTCGGAATCGAGGCTCGGAGCCATTCCGTATGCAGGCACGGTGTGGTTTTCACGCCAGAGGACGAGCCCGACTTTGTCGCGAATGATCGTATCGACGTCACCGGACACGGCCTGCGTCACGCGATTCCACTCGAACAACGACTGAGGGATCCATGCCGACGTTCTGTAGGTTTCGTGAACGAAATCGAAGAGCGCCGCCTGCCGCGTGGCGAGCGGTCGCGGATCGGAAGGATCCCAGCTCACGACGAGATTTCGAATATCGGAATCGAACGACGCGGCGAGCTCCTCGCGCGAGGGCGGCGCAGCGGCCGACGATCGCCACTCGTGAGCCATCCACGCGACGGTCCCCAGAACGACGGCCAGTGCCGCAGTCATCCGACGTGTGACACGAGATCTCATTCGGCGCCTCCTGTCGACTGCAGCAGCGCTCTCGCGTCGCCAAGGCAGTCGGGATCGTGGTCGGCCCCGCAATCACGTATGGCGGCGCGTAGCTCCGATCCGGCCACGTCAGTCCGCGACTGTTGCGCTGCAATCCGGCCAAGCTCGAGATGCGCACGTCCGTGGACCCACTGCCGCGCTTCAACCGCAATCGCGCCGCGAAGCTCTTCTTCTGCCGCTTGGAACTGTCTCAGACCGCTGAGCGCGGCGCCGCGGTAATACCGCCATCGAGCCTCTTCGCCGTACGCGCGCGGCCGCACATCGGTTGCTTCTCGGGCGCGTCCCTCGTCGAGCGCCTGCAACGCCTCCGCGGGCCGGCCGGCGCGCAGCGCGGTACTGCCCGCCTCGAGCGCGAGGAGCCGATTGCGCGGGTACTTCGTCTGGAGCTGCCGGATGACGCGAAGAGCATCCAGGTGGCGCCCTTCGCGGTTGTAGACGATGATCAGACTGAAGAGCGCGTTCGTTTGGATGTCGCTCGGAAATGCCGCGGCTGCTTCGATCAGGCGAATGCCTTCGTCCTTGCCGCCGCTGAACCCCGCGAGGCTGGCGAGCATGCGCTTGGGCAGCGACAGCTGCGAGACGCCATAGCGATACAGACCGACGATGAGCCCCGCATCCTTGCGTCGCGGGTCGAGCTCCAGGCAGCGGGCCTGTTCTTTGTACGCACGGCGCGCGGGGCCCAGCGCGCCCAGCACGCGCCCTTCGACCGTGCCGACAAACGACGCCCGGATTCCTGACGCCGCGCCAAGCTGGAAGTGGGCGTCTGCGTCGCGAGGATTCGCGCGGACGCGCGCTTCGGCAAGCTCGATCGCACGGTCGATGTGTTTGTTGAAGGCCGTGACGAGTTCGGGCGCGACCGGTGCCCGCATCACTTTCTCGCGCGCCTGCCCAAGGTAGTCCTCGGCGGTGACGTTTCCCTGGTCGAAGAGAACGGTCATCCACAACGCCGCCGCGGCAAGTCTGTGCGCCGTGGCATCCTCGGGATCCGCGTCACTTGCCTGCTGGAAGGCCACAAGCGCTTCCGCGTAATCGAGGTTGTAGCCAAGCTCCAGCCCCTGATGACGCAAGGCAGCATTGGAGGACCCGGCGGCGGCGATCGCGACGAACGGCAGAACCGCAAACCTCACGAGGTCGAATGTAGCGATCCCGCCATGGCGAAGTCGTGACGGCGCTCTGAAGAACGCTGAAAAGCTCTGAAGACGCTATTCGGTGCGGAGAATGTCGAGAAAAGCGGTCGCGGCGTGGCTCAATTCGCCCGATCTTCGATAGACCAGCCGTACCGTACGCGGCGAGCTGAGCTCCGGGACCTTCACGGCGACGAGTTGCCCGCGAGCGATTTCCGTGAGCGCACAGCGACGCGGGAGCACGGCCACACCGAGCCCCATTTCCACCGCCCGCTTGATGCCGTCAAGGCTCGGCAGCGCGATCTGGATGTTAATCGGCGCCTGACGCCGCTCGTAGACGCGCAGCACGCGTTCGCGCGCCGGAGACGGATCGTTATGGGCGATCACCGTTTCGCGCCCGACTTCCTCGATCGTGACCTTCTTCTTGGCGGCCAGGCGGTGCCGCGGGTTCGCAAGCATCACGAGCTCGTCGTTGCCGAGCGAGATCGATTGAAGCCCCTTGTCGGTCGGCTGAAAGGTCAATACGCCGAAATCCAGGCTGCGCTCCAGCAGCTCCGTCGCAATCTGGCGCGACGCAACCCGCCGTACTTCGACGCGCGCCTGCGGGTGATCGCGCGCGAACCGCTCAATCGTCGGCAACAGGGAGTGCACGGCCGCCTCGTTCGCTCCGATGACGACGCGGCCGCGGCGGACCTGTTGCAGCTCGCGCACAGCGGCTTCCGTCTCGGCTGCATAGCGCAGGAGGCGCTGTGCGTGCTCCTGCAGGAGAACTCCCGCCTCGGTCAGCGCGCCATTGCGCGAGGTGCGATCGAACAGCTTGTCGCCGAGCTCGTCTTCCAGCCGCCGGATCGCCTGGCTGATTGCCGGCTGCGTGCGATGGAGCCGCTTGGCCGCTTTCGAGAAGCTGCGGTCGGTGGCGACCGCCAGGAAGGCGTTCAAGTCCTGGAGCTGCACGGGTTTACATCATAAGCGATTATGATAACAAGTCAAAAACTATAAATTGGACTTTGAGGGCTGCCCCGGGGTCTACTGTGATCGGAGGACTGATGTCTGCCAACCGGCTTACTATCTTCGACACGACCCTGCGCGACGGCGAGCAGGCGCCCGGCTTTTCGATGCGCATTGACGAGAAGCTGAAGCTGGCGCGGCAGCTGGCGACGCTTGGCGTCGACGTGATCGAGGCCGGCTTCCCGATCGCGTCGGAGGCCGATGCGGAGGCCGTCCATACGGTCGCCGCCCAGATTCACGGCCCGGTCATTGCCGGACTTGCCCGCTGCCATCCGGCCGACATCGATCGCGCCGGCGAATCGCTCAAGCCCGCCCCCCGTCGTCGCATTCACGTCTTCATTGCCACTTCCGACCTGCACCTGGAGCGCAAGCTGCGGATGTCTCGCGACGCGTGTCTCGACGCCGCCGTCGCCTCCATTCACCGCGCGCGCCGGTACACCGACGACGTGCAGTTCTCGGCGGAAGATGCGACGCGCAGCGACATCGATTTTCTGTGCCGCGTCATCCAGGAAGTCATCTCCGCCGGCTGCACGACGGTGAATCTTCCCGACACGGTCGGCTACTCGACGCCCGACGAGATCGGGTCGTTCTTCCGGACGATCTTCGCGAAAGTGCCGAACGCGCGTCACGCGACGTTCAGCGCGCACTGTCACGACGATCTCGGGCTCGCGGTGGCCAACACGCTCGCGGCCGTCACCAACGGCGCGCGGCAGGTCGAGTGTACGATCAATGGCATTGGCGAGCGGGCCGGAAACGCGTCCCTCGAAGAAATCGTCATGGCGACGCGCGTCCGCGCCGACATCCTGCCCTACACGACGAACATCAACCCGAAGGAAATCTATCCGTCGAGTCAGCTGTTGACGGCGGTCACGGGCGAGGCTGTCCAGGCCAACAAGGCGATCGTCGGCCGCAACGCCTTTGCGCATGAAGCGGGGATCCACCAGGACGGCATGCTGAAGGACCGACGCACCTACGAGATTATGCGGCCGGAAGAAGTCGGGGTGCCGAAGGCCACGCTGGTGCTCGGAAAACATTCCGGCAGGCATGCGGTGCAGCGTCGCTGCGAGGAGCTCGGGATGGCACTCGAGCGCAGCGAAGTGGAGGCCGTGTACTGGGCGATCATGTCGATCGCGGATCGCGAGAAAGTGGTCAGCGATCGCGACCTCGCCGACGTGATCACGCGGATTCGCGCCCGACGTCCCGCAGCGTCGACGCAGGCCGCCGTCACGGACTTCAACGGCACGCCTCACGAAGTCGGCTACGGCCACGGCGTTTAGATCTCCTCGGCTGTGAAAGCGGCGATTCTGTTATTGCCGGGCGACGGCATCGGTCCCGACGTCGTCGCCGCGGCAGCTTCAATCCTTCGCGCGGTGTCCGCGCGGTTCAATCACGAGTTCGACCTTCAGGAGGCCCCAATCGGCGGGGCGGCTCTTCGCCGTGGCCTTGCGCCGCTTCCCCACGAGACGCTCGAGGCGGCACGGGCGTCGAAGGCAATCCTGCTCGGCGCCGTCGGCGATCCGGAATTCGACAAGGGAGACTCCAGCCGTCGGCCGGAAACGGCGCTGCTGCAGGTCAGGCGTGAGCTGGGTCTCTACGCGAACCTTCGTCCGGCGAGAGTGTGGCCGGGACTCGAATCGTCGGGTCCACTGAAGCCGTCCATCGTGTCGGGCACCGACCTGCTCGTCGTGCGCGAGCTGACAGGCGGGTTGTATTACGGCGAGCCACGCGGGATCGCGTCCGATGGAAGCTCGGCGCACAACACGATGCGGTACACGCGCGAAGAGATCGAACGCATCGCGCGCCGCGCATTCGAAGCGGCGCGCGTTCGCCGAAAGCGCGTGACGTCGGTCGACAAGGCGAACGTCCTCGAGACGTCGCGGCTCTGGCGGCAAGTCGTCAGCGACGTGTGGAAGGGATACCCGGACGTCCAGCTCGATCACATGTTGGTCGACTCGTGCGCGATGCGGCTGACGCTCGCGCCCGCGACGTTCGACGTGGTGCTGACCGAGAACATGTTCGGCGACATCCTGTCCGACGAGGCAGGCGCCGTCGTCGGATCGCTCGGGCTGCTGCCGTCGGCGAGCCTCGGCGAAGGGCCCGGCCTCTTCGAGCCGGTCCACGGTTCGGCCCCCGACATTGCCGGCAGGAACATCGCGAACCCGATCGGCGCAATCGGGTCAGCCGCGATGCTGCTGCGCTACTCGCTCGGACTCGAAACAGAGGCGCGCGCGATCGAGGAGGCGATTGGCGAGGCATTGAAAGCGGGTGTCCGCACCGCAGACCTCGCGGAGGGCTCCGAGAAGAAGGTCGGAACGCGCGAGATGACAGCCGAGATCGAGTCACGAATGGCGAACCGCGAACCGCGAACCGCGAACCGCGGTAGGGCGGGGTCTTAAGACTCCGCCCTACTCCACCGTCACGCTCTTGGCCAGATTCCTCGGCTGATCGACGTCGCAGCCGCGCCGGACCGCGATGTGATACGCGAGCAGCTGCAGCGGCACGACCATCAGCGCCGGCGTCAGCAGCGGGTGCGTCGCGGGGACATCGATCAGAAAATCCATCGCAGGATCGAGCAGCGCCCCGACGCTCTTCTGGCCCGCCGTCGATAACGCGATGACCGAACCGCCCCGCGCCTTGGCCTCCTGAATGTTCCCCATCATCTTCTCGAAAACGTGGTCGTCGGGCGCGATCGCCACGACGGGCATCTTCTCGTCGATGAGCGCGATCGGTCCATGCTTCATTTCGCCGGCGGGATACCCTTCGGCGTGAATGTACGAGATCTCCTTGAGCTTCAGCGCTCCTTCGAGCGCGATCGGATAGTTGATGCCGCGCCCGAGATACAGGAAATCCGATCGTTGGTAAAAGCGCCGTGCGATCTCCTCGGTGACCGACCTGCACGTCGCGAGGGTCTGCTCGACGAGAATTGGCAGCTGCGTCAGTGCTTCGACGTGCGGCCGCGCGCCCTCCGCTGACAGCGTCCCGCGAATCTGGCCGATGTACATCGCCAGCAGGTGCAGCGCGACGATCTGTGTGGTGAAGGCCTTGGTGGACGCAACGCCAATCTCCGGTCCCGCGTGGGTGTAGACGGTCCCGTCGGTTTCGCGCGTCGCCATGCTGCCGACCACATTGCAGATTGAAATGCTGCGGGCGCCTTTCTTCTTGGCCTCACGCAGCGCCGCGAGCGTGTCGGCGGTTTCGCCCGATTGCGTGATCACGACGGCCAGCGTGTTCGGCGACACGATGGGATCGCGGTAGCGATACTCCGACCCGTAATCGACATCGACCGGAACCCGCGCGAGCGTCTCGAAGAGGAATTTGCCGATGAGCGCCGCATGCCAGGACGTTCCGCACGCGAGGATGACGACCCGTTCGACCCGGCGCAGCGCATCGTCCGGAATTTCAATCTCGTGGAGAAACACCCGCCCGCTCTCCTGCGACGCTCGGCCGAGCACGGTTTCCTTCACCGCCCAGGGCTGCTCGAAAATCTCCTTGAGCATGAAGTGCTTGTATCCGGCCTTCTCGGCCATGACCGGATCCCACGAGACCTTCGTGCTCTTCTTCGACACGTCACGGCCCGAGTAGTCCGTGAACTGCACTCCGCGCGGCGTGATGACGGCCATCTCCTCGTCGCCGAGGAACACGACGTCCCGCGTGTGGCTCAGGATTGCTGGAATGTCCGATGCGACGAAGAACTCTCCGTCGCCCAAGCCGACGACGATGGGCGGGCCGTTGCGCACGGTGACGATCTTGTTTGGATCGTCGGCCGAGATGAGCACGAGCGCGAAGAGCCCGCGCATATACAGCAGCGCGCGCCGCACGGCATTCTCGAGCCCGTCCGCCTTCGTCTCGCGCTCGACGAGGTGGGCGACGATCTCGGTGTCTGTCTCAGTGACGAACGTGTGCCCCTCACGCCGGAGCTGCTGCTTGAGGTCGAGATAGTTCTCGACGATGCCGTTGTGAACGACGACGATCCGGCCCGTGCAATCGCGGTGCGGGTGCGCGTTCTCCTCGGTCGGTCGCCCGTGCGTCGCCCAACGCGTGTGGCCGATGCCGTACTCGCCCTCGAGCGGCGCGCTCGCGATCACTTCCTCGAGCCGCGCGAGCTTACCGGCGCTCCGGCGCAGATTGATCGTGCCGCCGCACACCACGGCCACGCCCGCCGAATCGTAACCTCGATACTCGAGGCGCCGCAGGCCGTCGATCAGAATCGGCACAACCTGCTTCGACCCTATGTAGCCGATAATCCCGCACATGAAGTGAACCCGGGCCGCAAACCGCGACCGCGAACCTCAACTCTTCTTCCGCTTGCCAACCCATCCCTCTTTGTTCACCTGCTTCCCGCGGGCGATCGCGAGCGACTGCGGCGGCACGTCGTCGGTGATCGAGGACCCCGCGGCGACGTATGCCCCCTTCCCGACACGGACGGGTGCGATCAACTGCGAGTCGCTGCCGATGAATGCCCCGTCCTCGATCACCGTGGGATGCTTCAGCGTGCCGTCGTAGTTGCAGGTGATGGTGCCAGCGCCGATGTTCACCTTCTCGCCAATGGTCGCATCGCCCAGATACGCGAGATGATTCGCCTTCGACCCGCGTCCGATCGTCGTCTTCTTCAGCTCGACGAAATTGCCAATGTGCGCATCTTCCCCCACGTCCGATTGCGGACGGATGTGAGCGAACGGGCCGATCCTCGCACCGCGAGACACGTGCGAATCCAGGATCAGGCAGAAATTCCCGATCTGCACTCCGTCGTCCACGATCGAATTCACAATCCGGACGCCCGATTGGATTTCGCAGTTCGCGCCAATGCGTGTGGGGCCCTCGAGGTGCACGCCCGGGTGAATGATTGTGTCGGGGCCGATCTGGACGTCGACGCCGATGAAGGCCGTGGCCGGATCCACGAGTGTCACGCCCGCGGCCATCAACTCTTCGTTCTTGGTGGATCTGAGAATCGCTGACACGTCTGCCAACTCCCTCCGGCTGTTGACCCCCAGGATTTCCCGCGAGTCCTCGAGTTTCAGCGTTTCGACGACCAGTCCTCGGCGGCGGTAAATCCGCACGAGATCCGGAAGGTAGTACTCCCCCTGCGCATTGGCTGAACCAATCTCGCGGAGCGCGTCGAACAGGAGCGCGAGGTCGAACGCATAGACTCCGCTGTTGATCTCACAGATGGCGCGCTCTTCCGTCGAAGCGTCCTTTTCCTCGACGATCGCATCGATTCCGCCATTCCGGCGAACGATGCGTCCGTATCCCGCCGGCAACGGCACCTCGGCCGTAAGAACCGTCGCGGCAGCGCTGCGACCTCGATGATGCCGTACGAGAGCGTCGAGGGTACGGGGACGAAGCAACGGCACGTCTCCCGACAACAGGACGAGAGTGCCCGACGATCCCCGAAGGAATGGCTCGGCCTGGAGCAGCGCGTGCCCCGTTCCGCGCTGTGGTTCCTGGAGCACGGTGACGACCCCGGAGCCGACGAGCGACTGTTGGACCTGCGATGCCTGGTGCCCAACGACCACGACTATGGAGGCCGGCGACAAGGAGGCCGCCGCACCCAGCACGTACGTGAGGATGGGCCGATCGCCCGCCCGATGTAACACTTTCGCCAGCGCGGACTTCATGCGGGTGCCCTTGCCCGCGGCCAGAATGACGACGTGGATCTCCGACATGAACCGTCTTCCCTGAGCTTATAGCTTCCTCCGTCGCGGTGGCAGGCGCGGCGCGGATGGCGACGGCCGGGTGCCGCCTAACGTCGACGAACCGCTGGCCTTCGGCGGTTCGCCGCGGGGGGTGTGTCGAGGGCGTCACGAAAGGCCGGATGGGTTCGTAACGGCTCGAGGTCCGGATCCTGGCGTGCAAGCGTGCGGTTCTCCTGATTTAGGGCAATCGACTCACGGAGGTGCTCGATGGCCTCATTCACGCGCTGGCGCATTCCGAGGGCAACTGCCATAATGTAGTGGGCGTGATCGCTCTCCGGTTCATCGTTCAGCGCGCGCTGGAGGTGATCGAGGGCTCCTCCGTGATCGCCTGAATTCAGCGCCACCGTGGCAGCGTACACCCGCTCCGCGGCGGTCTTCGGTGCTGGTTGCTGCCGCTCGGTTTCTCGTTCGCACACCCGCAAGTACAGACGTGCGCGCTCGAGCAGCTCGCGTTCGTCAGGGTAGCGCTCCAGGACGGTCCGGAAGAATCCAGCAGCCCCCTGGAAGTCGTGCCGCTGAAGCGCCTGGACGCCGCGTTCGTAGATAGCGACAGCCTCGTAAAAGCCCGGTTTGCGTGGCGGAGGCTGAGACGGTTGCTCAGGAGGAGGAGCGACTGCCTGGGAAGACACAAAGGCTACTGGACGAGCCACCTTCCGGGGCCTGCCAGCAGCCTTGACCTTCTTTCGCGGAGTGGCCTTCTTGCGGACCACCTTTGGAGCCCGGCGCGGTTTCGGCAATATGCCTCCTGTTGCCGGGTTGTGACAGTAGCAAAACAGGCCGAAAACGGTCAAGCGGGCGTTTGGAGATTCGAGAAAAGAACGGCGATTTGGTTATTTGGCATACTTTTTCGCCTCCTCAATTAAGCCATACGCCTCCCTACTGCTGATTCGATATCGCGCCGCCAATGCTCTCACCATTTCGCGCCGACCTAGATTGGTCATTCCACCAATTTCGAGGACTATAGTTGCTACGCTGGGTCGTGCCACATGCTTAGGGCCTGCCTCGACGCAACCCTGCAC
>JBKPTT010000030.1:0-14108 GCA_046735635.1 Acidobacteriota bacterium
GGTGATGGTGCTGGAGCAGCGACCCAGCGCCGAGCGCAGCGGCGCGCTCAGGCCGTCCCCGCCTTGCTGGCGATCACGTAGCCGAATTGAAGCAATCCAAACGTCATCACGGTCAGCAGGGATGAGACGAACGCCTGGACGCACCGGGCATCGAGGCCGGCGGCGCGCAGCGTGGCGGCGTATTGCCTGGTGTGGCGCACGTCCAAGATCAGCACGCGCCCGCCCGACTTGAGCACCCGCGCGATTTCGCGCACGGCGGTCTGCCGCTCGCCGGCGTTGTAGATATTGTGCAGCGCCATGCTCGAGAGGACGACATCGAAGCTCCCGTTGGCGAACGGCAACTTTCGTGCATCGCCGGTTTGCACCTCGACCTTGTCGGCCACGCCTTCGATCATCGCGTTGTCGAGTGCCCCCGCAGCGTTGTTGCCGCTGAGATCCTCGGCCTGCCACTTGTCGATTCCGACCGCACGGCCGGTTGAGAGCCGCCTGGCGGCTCCGATCAGGAACAATCCCAGCCCGCACCCCACATCCAGCACGCGCTCGCGTCCGTTCCAGGTGATTTTGTCGAGATATGTGTCCCGCTCGCGGATCTTCCCGATCTTGCTGTCGTAAATCATCCACAACGCCATCGCGCCGCAGCTCAGGCCGGCCAACATCAACGGCCGGGCGATCACCGCGATGACATCCTGCCGGGACCACACGCCCAGCAGCCGCGTGATCAGCGAGATGATCCCCAGCACCGCGACGATGAGCATGTTGCGCACCGCCACCGGGGCATCCAGGCCGTAATTGGGAGTCCGATTCTCTTTCATCCGTTGCCGTTCTATCGAGAAAGCTCACGTGCCCGCCGCTTGGCTGTTTTTCGAATGAGGCAAAGAAACCGGGCCAGTATACCGACCTCCGAGGAACCGCCGCCGCCAAGCACACGCCGGACCAGTGTCGCGATCGCGTTCGACGAGGAGCAGCCGGCGATCGCGTTCGAGCGGTATTTGACGATTGGGTCAGGCAGAGTCAACGCCGCAGATCCGCTCTACCGGACGCGGGCGTTGGCGTCGGCATTGAGCTGCACGACTGTACCGACGCCGGCGTACGCGTATCTGTCACCGAAGATCTGCTTGGCCGCCGAGAACGTGTACTCGCCGCTGCAATGGCCAGGTGCGATCCTCTCGACTTTGTAGGTATCGTGCAGGGCAGCCACGACCCTTTCGATCACGGCGTCGGGCGCCGCGACAAGGTGGAACCCGCCGGCGATCACGCGAATATGAGGACTGATCGCGGCCGCCTCCGCGACAATCGCCTCGATGCCCGGGTGCGAGCAGCCGACGACCAACACGATGCCTTCGGGTGTGTTTATCGCCAAGGACAGCTCCTTCAGTTCCTTGGTACCAGGCGCATCGGAAACCTGCGCGATCAGCGTAACGCCCGGAGCGACTTCGGTCGTCTTGTCGATCAATACGATGTTCGCCTTGGGCCATGCGCTGCCGAACCTCAGCACCTCGGGCGGCTTGCCATCGTAGTAGCGCATTTCCCCGGGCAGCGACTCGTCCTTCCGGTAGAAGCTACCTGGCAGCGAGGCGCCGTAGACGCCGAAGCCTTCCTGAGGCGCGTAGATCTTCACTCGGGGATTCTTGCCGATGAGATAGGCCATGCCGCCCATGTGGTCGCCGTGACGATGCGACATGACCACGAAATCGAGCTTCTGGAGATCGACGCCGGCGGCTTTGACGTTCTGCGCGAAAATATCCGGGCTGTTACCGGTGTCGAACAAAATGCGCCGTCCGCCGATTTCGATGAGCGCTGCAAAGCCCCAGTCCTTCTTCATTGACGGCAGCTTGCCGAAAGCGTCGTACAGGATAGTGATCTGCTCCGTCGACGCCGTACGGCGTTCGCCGCGGCCGCGGTCGCCTGACACGCCGGCGCCGATCACCGATAACGCGCACAGCGGGGCTGTCAGGAGCACGAAGGCGCTAATCGATCGTCGACACGGATGACCTTTCATCGGTTCCCTCCCGTTAGCTCGCCGACAATCATGCGTAGGTGATATGACACCCGACGCCCCGGATCCGGCGGGGGCGCGCACACTGGCGCGGGAGATGCTGGACCTGGATCTGGGGGCCTGCTCTTTGCCGGCGGTCAACGCGGCGGCTAGCGTTGATTCTGTTGTTGCTCTCGGCAGGACTGGCAGCAAACGCGGATTAGGCAACGGCGCGTAGCCGTTCAATCTGCCTCAGCCACCCGTCCAGGTGGTTCCAACTCGCGAAAATGCGGCTCACTTCTTTCAACTTCGCTCGCGTGGGCCCCCGCTTCGCTGCCCACGCTCGCTGCGCGCTCGGGCCGCTTCGGTCCGACGCTCCGCGTCGGTTCCCTCAGCGGTTCCCTCCCCTCGCTTGCGGCCGCAGGCGCTATTTCGCTTCCTCCTGACAGGCGATCTCCTGGCGCTGCAATCGACACGTTTACAGCTTCGACGGCGGGGACCGTTTCGCCGAAGCCGCAGTGTTCACTGAGAACGCTCAGGATTACGGCCGAATGCGTTCCACGACAAGTCGATCCCGCGGGCGCAATTTCTGTAGTTACTCTCTGACGCAACGCACTGAAACCTCCATCTGCTTCTGGCCCTGTGGCTGACGATAAAGGCCTTGACTGCCTTTGGCGAAGTTATAGAACGGTGCAGTGATCGAATCGTTTTCGGATGCCGTCCAGTACATGCCGTGTGCCTCGAGCCGGTCGTAGGTTCCATCAACAGAGCGATTGCCACCCAAAACCGCATTGAAGCCTGACGTGCCTCTGCTCAGGAGCGCCGTGTACGCGGCTTTACCCTTCTCCGGGGAGTCGTTACCAACCCCACCATAGAGCTTCGCCAGCTGACGCCAGTCGTCGTCGCTCGGCAACCGCCATCCATCTCCGATCGACTGACATCCTCGCTGCGCCGATTCCCACGTATACAGACGCCCATATCGCCGGCAGTTCGATTCCGCATCGTCGTAACAAGAGGATGACGAGGTGCTGACGTTCAGATTCGCAGTGGTCCACTCTTTGCCATCCGCCATCCGTTTGGAAGGAACAATCGTGCCGGACGGGTTCTGGTCTTTCGCTGAACGCTGCGTCGAGCCGGGGGCGGCAACCAATCCGAACGCAATACTCAGCGCGATGGCCACGGCACTGATTCGGCTCGTCGTCATGTTGTCCTCGTCGCCATAGTGTTGGCCGGCTTAGGAATGCAACCGGCGGCCGCATTTGAACGGACTTTGAGTCACGCCTCTCTCTGAGCAGCCGACTCGGCCGTACCTTTTCCATGCGTGCCATTCGAGAACTGTATGAGGACCGTTCCGTTCTGCTCTGTTCGTGCGCGAAACGTCTCATTCTGTTTCAGACGCAAACAATACTATTCGGTTGAAATCAATTGCCGGTCGCTTCCGATCGCACGGTCGCAGCGCACGGCGCTGTTGCGAACCTGATCTGTCATCGCTCGATGAGCACGCCGCGACGGCAGGACAGAATCCAGAACAGCAGAACGCATTCCACGACGACTGCGGCTTCGACCGAGAGGCCCTCGGGCATCGTCAACTGCCGCAGGTTGACAGCGGTATCGCCCAACGTCATCGCGAGAGCGGCCATCGCCACACCGAGGAGCGCCGAGATCACCAGGATCACGCGCCGTGCGCCGGAGCTCGGCTCGGGCGGAAGGTTCGCGACCACGCGCGTTGCGAAGCCCAACGGCGGTGCGATGGCTGTCGGCCTCGCGAGCGTCACGTCCAGGAACGCCTCGAGGCAGCTCGGGCATTCGGCGAGGTGGGCATCCACGAGCTCATTCGCGACATCTCCTCGCAGATACTCATCGCGATATTGCCGCAGCGTCTCGCAGTCGATGCTCGTCGTCATCCCGATTACCTTTCCCGCTCGCGACTGGCGAGGCGATCATGGACATGAGCGCGCAGCCGCTGGCGTCCTCGATGCAGGTGAGCCTTCACCGTGCCCACCGGGATGTCGAGAATCTGGCGAATGGCTTCATAGCTCCGTCCTTCCTGATAAAACATCACGAGGCATGCCCGCTCTCGTTCGCTGAGGAGTCCGAGACACTCTTCGACGATTGTCCGGAATTGCGTCTGAATCATGGCGTCCAACGGGTCCTCGGTCGGCCCCGACAAGCGCTCATGCCAGACACTCTTCGGATCGTCGAGTGAGGTCAGGCGCTGTCGCCGCTGGTTGATTCGTGTCTGCTCGTCGTGTGCGACGTTCACGGTAATCCGATAGAGAAACGTCGACAACGAGGACTCGCCGCGAAAATGATCCATCGCTCGATACAGTCGCAGAAACACTTCTTGCGCCAGGTCTTCGAGGTTGTCGCGCCTCCCAAGAAGCCGAGCCAGTACCCGGAAGACGACCGGACTCTGGTTGGCGACGATTTCCTGGAATCGGGCGGCATCAGCCAATGTCGTCTTAGACTGCGGAGCCAGCGAAATGTTGCACCCGCAACATTCGCGATTGTGGCCAGTCTAATGTCTGCAACAAAGCGGGTACGCCTCAGCAGGAGACATGGAGATGACCTCGATTCTGGAAAGCTTCGGCAACAACTCGTTGGCGATGATCACGCTCCTCATCGTCATTCCGGCCCTGCTGCTTGGCACCGCCTATCTATTCCGCCGGCTCGAGAGCCGCGAGCGTCTGCTCGCAATCGAGAAGGGTGTGTATCAACCGATTTCGGTTGAGGAAGGTTATCGACGGGCGCGCCGCATCGCGATCGTCCTGATTGCGGCCGGCATCGGCGTGATCCTGGCGTTCGTCCTGGAAGCGTTCGCCCACCGACGACCACCGGTGGCGGCGGGACTCGGCATCATCCCGCTGATGATCGGCCTGGGTCTGCTGTTCGACCTGCGTTTGCAACGGCGCGAACTGCGACGGATCGGGTTGCGGACTCTCTCGAGTGCCGATCGGGAAGGGTCGGATCGATGATTCAGGATCTGAGGATCGCGATACGCATGTTGCGCCACAGCCCGACCTTCGCGGCTGTGGCGATTTGCTCGCTCGCGCTCGGGATCGGCGCGTCAACTGCGGCTTTCAGCTTGTTCAACGCCGTCATGCTGCGGCCCCTCTCCGTGCCAAATGCAGGCGACCTCGTTCTCGTCCAGCCCCTGCGCCGGGGGGATCGCTTCGTGGTCTTCAATCCCCTGTTCGAGGCCCTGCGCAATCGACAGCACACACTCACCGGACTCGTGGCCATCGCCGATCAGCCCTATCTTCCGGTGACGTTCGACGACGCGCAGCTGCCCTCGTACGTGCGCGGCACGCTGGTATCCGGTGACTACTTTCCGGTACTCGGCATCTCGCCTGCGCTCGGACGTCTCCTGGCACCAGCCGACGACGCACTGTCCGAGGGCAGCGGTCCCTGCTCGGCAGTCATCAGCAATGACTTGTGGCAACGACGGTACGAGCAACGCGCTGATGTCGTGGGACGCACGCTTCGCGTGCGCGAGTCGGTCTGCACCATCGTCGGCGTCGCGCCGGCCAGCTTTTCCCGCCACGAAAGCGGCTATCGTCCCGACGTCTGGCTGCCGCTGCGACCATTGACGGACCGCCGCGCGCTGGAGAGCCGGCGGATGGCGTTCTTCAACGGGATTCTGGGACGCCTCGCTTCCGGCGTGACCATCACACAGGCGCAAACCGAGCTCACCTCCCTGTACCAGCGGGCGATAGCCGAGCAACCGGCGCCGGTCTCGACGGCACCGGATCGTCCAGCGGACTTCACCATCCATCTCACGGCCGGCGCGCAAGGCCTGGACAACCTGCGAGACATGTTCGGCATGCCGCTAGTCATCGCCATGATTGTTGTCGGCATAGTGCTCCTGATTGCCGCGGTGAATATCGCCAACCTCTTGCTCGCACGAGGCCTGGCGCGGGTGCCGGAGCTGGCGACGCGCGCCGCCCTGGGCGCAAGCCGCGGCCGATTGTTACGTCAGCTGGGCACAGAGGGCACGCTGACTGTCGTCGTGGGTGGGGTGCTGGGTGCGGCGCTGGCCTCGTGGGCAGCGCCGATGCTGGGCTCGTGGCTCTCCACACGAGACCCCGCGCTCGCACTCGACGCGCACGTCGATCAGCGCGTCATCTTCATGGCCATCGCGGCGACCGGGTTGGCGGCGCTGGTGTCCGGGATTCTGCCCGCCTTCCGTTTGAGTCGGGCGCCAATCTACGCAGGGATGACGGCGGATGGACGCACCAGCGTGGGCACTGGACAGTGGCTGATGCGGATCCTCATCGCCGGACAGTTCGCGCTGTCGTTACTGCTGGCGATGACAGCCGCTCTGCTCCTGCAGACCATTGTGCACCTCATTAGGATCGATCCAGGATTCGAGCCGAACCATGTGGTCATGCTGGAGATCCGAGATGAAGCGCCGGCCGCCACGCTCGCGGCCCCGGATACCGCGGCGCAAAAGGCGCAACGCGCCGTCGCCTACGCGACGCTCGATACGCGGTTGAATGCCATCCGCGATGTCCGGGCGGCCAGCGTGTCTTGGCTCGGCTTGTTCAGCGCAAACGATCGATCGCTCAACGTGATCGATCCCGACCAGCCAGACAATCGCGGCGAAGCCCGCGTCGATTTCGTCTCACCGCGATATTTCGAGACGGTCGGCATGCAGCTCGTGCGAGGGCGAGGCCTGAGCGACCGCGAGGGTACCGAACGTATCGCAGTGGTGAACGAGGCGATGGCGCGCATGCGGTTCAACGGTGAGGCCCTCGGACATCGCCTCACACTCGACTATTCCGGAGAACGCGATCGGCCGTTCACAGTGATCGGGATTGTGCGCGACGCCAAGTACAACAGCCTGCGTGAGACACGAACGATGCCCATGATGTGGGCGGCGCTCGCTCAGGCCCCGTATCGCATAACCTCAGTCGCGCTACGCACCGAGCCCGGTACCGAAGCGGCCGTGCTGCGTGAGGCCGAGGCTGTCCTGAAAGCCACGAATGGCGACCTGATGGTGCGGAGGACGACGATGCTCGCAGCCGAGGTTGAGCAGACGATGGCGCGCGAGCGGCTTCTTGTACGCATTGCCTCGGGCTTCGCGGCGGTCGCCCTCGTCCTTGCTGCGATCGGTCTGTATGGCACGCTCACCTATGCGGTACGCCGCCGCACTCGCGAACTCGGCGTGCGTATGGCCTGCGGCGCCGCTCCCACGGCAGTGCTCCGCATGGTGCTCCGCGATGCCCTGATCCTCGCTGTTGCCGGCATCGTCTGCGGCGGGCCGCTGGCGATTGCTCTTGGATTCGTCCTGAGGCCAATTCTCTTTGGCGTGACACCGCTTGATCCGGTCACGATCATCGCCTGCGGCGCACTCATGACCGTCGTCGCCCTGGTCGCCGCGTATCTCCCGGCGCGTCGCGCCGCGACCGTGGACCCGGTCATCGCACTGCGCTGCGAATGAGAGCTGGGAACCAGGGATTCGAACTATGCCGCGCGCCGGAGGCGATCGATTCGGTGAAGCCACGCTAACAGCTGGATCCAACTCGCAAATTTAGGCTCACGACCTAACCCAGTGAACACCATCAAGCACTTACAGCCAGTCGAAGCCGCCATCGCGAATAGGAATCGAAGCCGTCCGGCAGTCCCGGTCGCGTTGACGAAACCTAGCGGTAGGTTTACGATCGTAAGGTGACCTGGGCTGAGGTAATCCGCAAGTTGAAGGCCGCAGGTTTCGTCGAGGTTCGGTCAGGGAAGGGCAGCCACCGGCTGCTGAAGCATCCCGCGACCGGCAAGGAAGTGTGGGTGGCAGTTCACACCAAAAAAGATGCCGGGCGGCTCGGCAATCGCATTCTGCGCGAGGCGGGTGTCGAATGACAATGCTCTACCCGATCGTCCTCGAGACTGAAGACAACGGCGCCGTGAGCGCTTACGTGCCAGGGCTGCCCGTGTATGCCGCGGCCGATTCTCACGCGAAGGCCGAGCGCGCCATCCGCGCAGTGCTGGCCGAGTACCTGAACGCGCACCCGGCGAGTCGTCCAGCCGCACGAGTCCGCGTCGCACGCGTTTCAGATCGAGGGAAGACGCGAGTCAGCGTGGTTGGTGTTGCCGCTCTGGTCGGCGCCCAGCGCAGCGACGCGAAGGCGCGCGCGTCGCGCGCCAATGGCCGGCTCGGTGGGCGTCCGCCCAAGAGCGCGACCACGCGAACGACTCGGACCAAAGCATCGCGGTGACACATCCAGACGGTGGGCGGGAGGAAATGAAGGGAGGCCCAGCATGACCCCTCTTGACGCGGCTCGCAGCGCTGAAAGAGTGACGACGTCGGTGAGTCTCGTGATCGGGCCGCTGTTGATGAGCATCGGCGATCTTCTGCATCCAGAAGAGCGGATGTTGCCCGCTGAGCAGGTTGCCATCGTGATCGATCACCCATCCCGGTGGTACACGGCGCACCTCCTGCTCTACGTGGGCATGCTGCTCTTCATTCCAGGACTTCTCGGACTCAGCGCTCTCACCGCGAGGCTGAAGCCGGTCCAGGGATACGTCGCGCGGATTCTGATCATGATTGGCACCGCGGGATTCGCCTCGATCATCACAGGTGAGATGCTGGCGAGCCGGCTCGTCCTTGATGGCGTCGGCAACGCCGCTCCGATTTCGCTCTGGACTAACCTGTTCATGGGCCCAGTCGTCGCCGCCGTGGGACCGGCGCTCCTCGCGTTTTTCGTCGGCACCTTCATGTTCGCGATTCCGCTCTTGCGCGGTTCGGAACGATTACGACGGCCGGTCGCCTTGATAGTGATCGGCGCGCTCGTTGTGCTGGCGGAGATTCTTACCGCGCGCGTGCTGTTCAGCCAAATCGGGAATGTTGTCGTGTTGTTCGGAAGCGCCGAAGCAGCGTGGCTGATCGCGCGCGACCGAACTGATGGAAACGAGCTGATTTCAACTTCGGCGATCACGTCGCGGTGACATCCGCCGCGTGCATCATGCACGTTCAGGCAGTGCCCGCCAGCGCAACGAAGAACTCAATGTCGTGCGCGTCGTTGGACTCGGACAGGTGACGATCGCGCTTACGCTCGCATCGGGGCGTGAGCTCCGGCCGGGCTGGCGTCAGAGGGCGCTGATCTCCGCGAAGGTCTGCGGCCCCACGTTGAACGCCCGAGCGAACCCTTCAACATAACGTCCGCGTCCCAGCGTGAGCTCGTAGAGGCTGAAGTCCCCCAGCGAGAGTGTCGTCCCGGCTGTGGGGAAGCGCCCCGCAAATCTGGCCGCAGCCGCCGCGAACTGGCCAGTGTCTTTATCCAGGATACTCACCACGGCTTGCACGGTGAGCCGCGACAGTTGCATCGGATCGGCTTCCGTCGTATCGGGCTCGTGCACGAGAACGCCGACACGTGCTCCTGTCGTCAGGCCGCGCGTGTGCCGCGCCAAACTCGAGGCCTGCACGTGGACCGCTCTGAAATCATCCCGTGCGACGAAAGGCAGGAGCGCCGCTTCGGCTTGTCCCTCGACGATAACTGCGAGCGAAAGGACACGCGTGGTGGACAGCAGGTCACGAATGCGGCTCAGAACGTCGTGCTCCAGGTCACAGATTGTATATCTCCAATCCCCTCGGCTGGCGCGGACCCGAACATCGTCGCCGGCAACGGGCTCACGGCACTCGACATGGCCGACGCGTGCGGCGCGGCCCGCATCGCCGCGCTCCTGGAGCAGCACGGCGAAAAACGCACGACGGAATCTGCGTCCCGGCATCCCAACGCGTGAGAGGATGTCCAGCAGAATCGTGCTGCGGGTGTTATCCGACGAGCGGTGTGGACACCCCGAGCTTGAACCCGTCCAGATCATTGAACTGGAACATGCGGGCGCCCCAGGGACGGTCCGCCGGCTCACTCAGCAACGCTCCGCCCGCGGCCTTGATTCGCGCAGCAGCCGCGTCCACGTCGGCAGCGCCCGCCACGTTGATCTGCAGGTAGAAACCCTGTCCTTTGATCCGGTCCCAACCGAGCCTGCCATCGTCCTGGTTGAGGACGATGCGGCAATCACCCGCGGCGATTAGCGCGGCGACGACCTTCCCTTCGTTCTCGAACGTCTGAGCCACCGCAAAGCCGATGGCATCGCGGTAGAAGCGAATCGACGCCGCCAGGTCCTTACAGGTAATCGAGCAGCCCAGATTGGTCGCGTTGATTGCGGCCGTCGTATCGGTCATTGATCCCTCCGGTGTCGTGAGCTGAATGTCGAGGATGGAGCGTTCAACCGAGGAAGAGCGAGTGTACGGTCAGACTCGGTCGAGCGCAATCCACCGCTGGGTCGAGGGTCGCCGGCTGGACACGCGGCCGCGGTGGGGATGGGGCGCACGACCGCGCGCGTGGTTGGCACGTGGCTCGGGGAAGGCGGTGGGCTGTCCGCCACGTGCACTACAGGTATCCGCAGCAGCGCCACACGCACGACGAGAGCGCTGATCTGCATCCGGCCCTCGCCGTCCACGGCCAGCGGCGCAACAGATCACTGTTTCTCGTAGAACGATATGGTATCGACCTTTTGTCCGTTGGCGTCCGTCCCCTTGGTGGTCGTGGTCCGTGTCTTCCCATCGGCGGACACGACGATGGTCTGAGTGGTCACCACTTTCCCCGCCAGTTTGCTGATGATTCGCGTCGTCTTTGCGTCGACGCGCTCTAACGCCGTGGTATCGCCGTACGGACTCTTGCCAGTGACGGGATTGTCCTTCCCGTCATAGTTCGCGGTGAACGTCCAGTGATAAGCCGTGCCGTCTGCACCCACCAAGTCAACGGTAAACTTGACGCCGGCGCCCGCCGCCTCGATTTTGGTAGTGCCGCTCTTGAACGATATGCCTGTCGATTTCGCGACGTTCAGTTTCCACGTGCCAACCAGTGGGTCGCTGGATTGGGCGAGAGCCGCGCCGCCGACGAGACCGACGAGAACCGCTGCCGCAAACAGGCGTTTCGTATTCACAATGTCGCCCTTTCCAATGTCCGGAGTTAGCGCTGACTGATGAACAGCCGCAGTCTGCCGCAGCAGTGCGCCAAAGGCAACCGCAATCGTCATCATCCTAGTATCATTCCGCGCACATGATTGATCCGTCGCGACGGCTCGTGCCGTCGACCGTTCCCGAGGATCATCCGATCCATGCCGCCGCCGAAGCCGGCGAGCTGGCGCGCGTACGCGCCTTCCTCGATCAGCAGCCATCGCTCGTCTACGACATCAACCGCGCTGGCGGTCATCCTCTGCACCGTGCGGTCATCGGCGGATCGGCAGACGTGGTGACGCTGCTGCTCGATCGTGGCGCCGACATTCACGCGATTCACGGCGCCGGGGTCGGGTCGCTCGAGGGTTACGCGCCGCAGGATAAACAGCCCATTGACCTGGCGATCTGGGGCGGCCCGCGGCAGGTGCCTCTGGCACGATGGCGCTGCTACGCCAACGGCCTGGCCTGGCTGCTGTGGAGGCGCTGGCGGACGGGCCGCCGCGTGTGGCCCGGCAACGGCAACGTGCGTCTGGCTCGACTGCTCATCGGTCGCGGTGCGACGTACGATCTCACGGTCGCTGCCGCGTTGAACGATCTGGCCGCGGTGCGGTCGATGCTCGACGCCGTCCCGTCACGCATCTCCGAGCAGCGCCCAGACGATCGTCGCCCGCTCTCTGCCGCCGCCGAATTCGGCCGTCTCGATATCGTCCGCCTGCTGCTGGAACGCGGCGCCGACCCGACGTGGCCCGACGCCGATTCGTCCGAGCGCGGCGCCGCCTTGCATGCGGCGGCGGGGCGTGGCGACCGGGAGATGGTCGAGCTGCTGCTGAAACATCACGCCGATCCGAACGGTTTCGTCAACGCCAGTGGCAACGCCGTCTATGCCGCGAAGACACCGGAGATCCGAAAACTGCTCGAGGCGCATGGCGGTTTTCTCGATCCGTACGACCTGGTGTGGAAGGGCGAGGACGACGAGGTCATGCGGATCGTGACCGAACGACCCGAGACGGCACTCGCCGGGTGTGGGGGTGTGTTCACGGCCGTCGTGACCTGCGGCCGGCGCAAGCTGATGCGGCGATTACTCGACGCCGGTTTCAAAGTCCATCCGCAGGCCGGCGGGTGCCACTCCTATCTGCTCGAGCGACCCGATATGCTGCGCGAGTTGCTGACGCGCGGCGGCCTCGATCCGAATTACCCAACAGTTGATGGAGTGACGCTGCTCCACGAGCTGTGCCACAAGGACATTCGAGGGCGGACGATGGACCATCGGACGGAGTGTGCGGCGATTCTGTTGGAGTTCGGCGCCGATCTGTCACCGAACGACACGCACGGCGAGACGCCCGTAATGTGGGCGACGAAGCACGCGCTTACGGACATCGCGGGTTTCTTGAAAGCCCGCGGCGCAACCTAGAGATACTCGACGCGAACACTTGGTGAGGTGTGCTGGATCGACAATCCAGTGGTTGCTCGTCCCATGATTCGCCATCATACGCGTCGTCACACTATGGCCATTCGGAACGAAGGCCAGCGGCGGTGGATCGGCGACACTACTTCTCGCGAACGATGACAAACGAGCCAGGTCGCGCCGCCGGTTGCACGACCCATCCCGCGTTGACGGTGACGCTCCAGCCGTCGCCCCGCAGAGTGGTCCCTTCGAGTGGTCCGGTCACGGGTACGGAAAGCGTGGATCCATCGGCACCGCGCAGGACGCCGTTGTTGGCCTCGAGGCGCCCCCACTGACCGGACTGCGTGAAGTTGTGAAAATACACGGTACCCGCACCCGGAATGCCGACGCTGTCGTGGGTGTCGCTGGTCCCACTTCCCACCGCGGGCATCGTCAGCAGTGGCCCATCGACGAAGCGCCGGCGCACCTCCGCGATGCGCGCCTGCTGCGCGCGATCGCGCGCCTCCTCGGCTGACCGCAGCGTTGCGCCATCGTAGCGCGCGGCTGCCGCCGCAACGTCTGTCGTCGGCGGCCTGTTGAGGGCGGAGGCGAGCATGTCGCCAAGGTCCGAAGTGGCGCGAACCTGCCGGCGCCATCCCGGCAGCAGGTCGTCCAGCAGCACGCCGTACGCGGGTCCGGACGCGGCTTCGAAATTCCCGACGAGGGCCGTCTCCGATTCGCCTCCGGCCACGGCAGACGCCGCGGCACCGTGAGCGTCCGCCGGCGAATCGGCCCAGGCCGCGATGCCGGTGTAGGAGGCAAGCCCTTCGCGAATCTCCTCGCGCCGTTCGCCCTCCGCCGCTCCGGGAAAACGGACGCGGCGATCCCGCCTGAACGCCAGCGCATCGGCGATCGCCTCGGCGCGATTGCTCCCGGTCGATTCGATCGCCCGGCGGAGCGCCCGCCATTCGAGCTGTATCGAAACGCGCCCTTCGAGGGTATCGAGATGCTCATTGAAGCCGTCTTCCGTGATAAGCCCCAGCTGCGGCTGAATGCGATGGAACAGCCCGTGAAGCATCACCTGTTGGCGGACGTCGGCGGCGTTCGCCGGCAGCATCGACAAGGGAAAGGCGAACCACCGCTCCCCGCCCCACGTGACGGGACCGTCCGCGAAACTCGAAAAGCGCGGTGTCGGCCCCGCCGGTTCCGGCTGGCTCGTGGCACGCGTTCCGGTCGCCGGGTCGGCAATCACCATCGGACCGCACAGCGACACGCCCCACAGCCGGCCCGCGTCCCGCTCGCAGAGCTTCGTGGCTTCCTCGAAATAGCGCTTGGCGATCTCTGGTTGGACCTGTGCCTCGGCCGCCGTCGCCGCGCTCAGCAGCACGAACAGGAACAGGGTGTTGAGATGGTACCGAACGGCCATCGTCCTCTCCTGGCGGCCGAAGCCTACTTCAAAACGGCGACTAAACGCCGCATTGTTCAGGCCGCTTCCCGAATCGCTTCAAGCCGTTTCAGCCATTCGCCAATCTGGTTCCAACTCGCGAAATTTTGGCTCACCAGCCTAAGTCCTGCAACGTTTCAGTTTCCGACGACGACATCCCCGAGCAGGTCTAACGTGCCCGCTGCGCGGGTCAACAACGGGTCAACACCAGCACGTCTGCTGAACACTTTCCAGCGTTCTTCGATTCGAGCGCGACTGACGACGAGTTCTGTTCACGCAGGCGGGCGGCCCCCCTGTGTTTCTTCGAAATCGCACGAGCGCAAACGACGCCCTTGCCTCCGGCATGGAG
>JBKPTT010000031.1:0-18958 GCA_046735635.1 Acidobacteriota bacterium
GGCAAGCCGTGCGTTCGCCACGTCGCGCGTTGCGCGACAGGAGGGGGAAAGATCCGTGCGGATCTCTCCCCCTCCCTGCGGCCGGCCGCAGGCCGGCCGTGGCGATCGCACGCGGTCCCGGGACCTCTGCGCTCTCCGCGATCTCCGCGCGAGATCCGTGCGTTCTCTGCGCGAGCATTCCCTCGCACCGCCGATCTGACAAAGTAGTACTGGGAGGTCGTGGCCGCCAGTCTAGAAAGTAATCACCAACGACGTCGTGATGTTCGTGTCCACTCTTCTCTTCGCCGCATCGACGGTGCCGACCGTCGCGCCTTCAGCCGTTCGCAGCGACAGTGTCTCGAGCGCAGGGAGATTGCGCAACAGCACGCGGACGCTCGATTTCAGTGCCATCCGCGAGTTGATCGCAACGGCGACGCCGTTCAACCAGTCCGTTCGCACGTCGTTGCCGGTGTCGAAGCTCCCGTCGAACGTCAGTTCGCTCTCGATCGCCGTTGTCGGGACGGGCTTCGACTTCAACCCGTAGTAGAGCCGGTATCCCGCAAACCGGCGCGCGCCTTCGACCACGAGATCTTCGTCGGTGTAGCTGAGGCCGTACGCCGTCCGGAACGTGAGCGGATCGCTCTTGCGCCACGTCGTCCCGAGGCCGCCCGCCAGCACGAACTGGCTGTTGATGTTCGAAGGCTCGTCGCGGACCGCGTCAAAATTCGCGAACCAGTCGTTCCGCGCTGAAATCTGCCGCTGGTACCGAAGCTTGCTGAAAAGGCGCTCGCTGTCGACCTTCGTCCCGGGCTCGACGACATCGAAGCCCGACGATGTCTGGACGGCGTATCGATCACCAGAGCGCGACGCTGCTCTGAGCCACCCGGTTTCCCACCCGAACTCGGCGTTCGTCCATTTGTTGGTGAAGACATTGCGCAGTCCGACGCTCGTCGATCGTGCGTTGCCCGTCGCAATCACGACGCCCAGTTCTGCGTTGTCGGCCTTACCTAACTTTGGTTCTTTCGGCGGAGCGGGTGCGGCCGCCTGTGCGAAGGTGACGCGCGCGCTCGCGAGAACCGCAATGACAAGAAGTACGCACGCCGTGCGAGTAGGATGTGCCGGCATTGTCTCCCTCGCCGCCTATCGTCCGATCGCGTCGAGCGGCGGAGCCGTCCACGGTCCGGTGACGGCATACGCGGGTACGGGTGCAGGGAAGCCTGCCTCTCCGAACGTCTCGCGGATCAGCCGATTGGTATCGAAGTACACCTGCCAGTAGTGCTGGTTGCTGCAGTACGGGCGGACGCACAACTGCGGGCCCGCGGGCGTGAATTGCAGGATATCGACGTCGGGCGCGGGCGTGGCCAGGACGTTGGGGATCCGCGCGAGACGTTCCCGGAGCAGCGAGATCGCCTGGCGGTGATCGACCGCGTTGTTGATCGTGGCGGTCAGGTCGACCCGGCGATACGGATTGGCCGAGAAGTTCTGGATCGTGTCGGAAAAGATCTTGTTGTTGCCTGTAATCGTCATCACGTTATCGGGCGTGTTGATCGTCGTGCCGAACAGCCCGACCGACTCGACGGTGCCGGTGATGCCGCCGGCGGTGACGAAGTCACCCACCTTGAACGGCCGCAGGAATACGAGAAATGCGCCGGCCGCAAAGTTTGCCAGCAGGCCGCCCCACGCGACGCCGATGGCGACGCCACCGGCGGCAAGCAGCGCCGCAAACGTCGTCGTTTCGACGCCGAAGAATCCGAGAATCGCGACGATCAGCGCGATGTTCAGGACGACTGAGACGCCGGTCTGGAGGTAGCGGCTCAGCGTGGGATCGACCCGCTGCGAAGCCAGGGTCCGTCCGATCACTCGCGTTGCGAACGCGATCAACCAACGTCCAATCAGCCACAGCGCGAGTGCCCCGGCAACCTTCCAGGCGACAGCCATCAACGTCGCCGTCGCGTTCTGCGCGAGAGTCGTGGTGTCCATATGACGTCCTTTGTTCGATCGGAAACCGACTGCGGGGTGCGGTGGGCAAAACGCGATCCGCCGACCAACAGTCAAGAATTGGGGAATTCGTGGTGGCGGACACGACATCTCGGAGGCGCCTCCGTTAAAACGGACGCAGGGCTGGCGGGCGCCGGCCCGGCGGAGGTCGCCCTTTATGGGCCGTCAACCGAAGACGTCACGCCGTGTGATTACGTGACGCAGTACGGCCAGTCAGCCTGTCGATGTGGATTTCGTAAATGACGACGGACTGATTCTCGTGGGATTCCACCTTCGCCGCGGCCGGCAGCCACCATTCACGGCGTCCCTGGAAGAGATCCCACGCGCGTTTGCGCGTTTCCGCGTATTCCGGTGAATCCTCGATCTCCCGATAACGCCCGAACACGAGAACCGTCGTCCAGCGGTTCTTGTCGAGGATGTCGTCCACTTCGATGCAGACGTGCGGATTCTGACGCATCCAGGAGATCTTCTGGCCGACGGCCGAGAACCCGTAGAGTCGATCCCGTTCTGAATCAAACGAAAAATGGATCGGTACGACGTAGGGCTGTCCCGCAAGCGCGCATGCGAGGTGCCCAAGAGTCGTTCGCTTCAGGAGCTCGCGGCATTGATCGGCGTTCAACTCGCGGATCAGCATCCCGTCGGTGTCCTCCCCGATTGTCGAGTGATCGGATTTCGAGTCTAGCACGCGGCTGGACGAGGCCGTCAGACCACAGAATTCGACAGGCCGATGCCGCTATCGGCAGGTACCGTGCCCGGTCGCTGGGGCTGTGCCGTTAATTGCGTGGTCGATTGAGGTACGCGTCGATCGCGCGCGCGGCACGCCGCCCGGCTCCCATCGCCGAGATCACCGTCGCGCCGCCGGTGACGATGTCGCCTCCAGCGAAAACGCCGCGCTTCGCGGTCGCACCCGTGGCCTGATCGGCTGTGATGTAGCCCGAGTGGTTCACCGGCAGATCCGGGGTGGTGGAGCGAATCAGCGGGTTCGCGCCCTGGCCGACCGCGAACACGACGACGTCGACGGCGAGCTCGAATTCGGATCCTGCGATCGGTACGGGGCTGCGCCGTCCTGATTCATCTGGTTCGCCCAGCTCCATGCGTATGCACGTCATCGCGCGGACTCTCGACCGATCATCACCGAGAATCGCGCTCGGAGCCGCGAGCATGATCATCTCGACGCCCTCCTCGCGCGCGTGCTCGATTTCTTCTGCGCGCGCGGGCATCTCGTGCTCGGTCCTGCGATAGACGAGATATGCGCACTCGGCGCCGAGCCGCAGCGCGGTGCGCACCGAATCCATCGCGGTGTTGCCGCCGCCAATGACCGCAACGCGGCGGCCTCGCACGATCGGCGTATCGCAATCGGGAAACCGATAGGCTTTCATCAGATTCGACCGCGTCAGGTACTCGTTCGCCGAGTAGACGCCCGCGAGGTTCACGCCTGGCATTCTCGGAAAGTGCGGCAGCCCCGCTCCCGTTGCGATGAACACGGCTTCGTAGGCGAGCTCCACGAAGAGCTCGTCGATCGTAAAGGTCCGTCCGATAATGTGATTGACCGTGATCTCCACGCCAAGCCCCTCGAGCTGCTGAATTTCTCGTTCCACGATCGTTTTCGGCAGACGGAACTCGGGAATGCCATACATCAGCACGCCGCCCGGCTTGTGAAGCGCCTCGAAGATCGTGACGTGATGTCCCATGCGCGCGAGGTCGGCCGCCGCGGTCAAACCCGCCGGTCCGGATCCGACGACCGCCACGCGATGTCCGGTCTTTGCTGCCGTCGGAACGCTCGCGGTCACGCCGGATTGAGCGGCCCAGTCTGCGACGAACCGCTCGAGTCGCCCGATCGCGACCGGCTCGAAGCGAACGCCGAGCGTGCACCGCTTCTCGCATTGGTCTTCCTGCGGGCACACGCGGCCGCAAATCGCCGGCAGGATGTTCTTTTCGCTGAGCGTCGCGTACGCTGCGCTGAAGTCGCGGCGAGACATCTGATCGATGAAGGCCGGGATATCGATGTCGACCGGACAGCCCGCAATGCACGGCGTGTTCTTGCAGGCGATGCAGCGGTTTGCCTCCGCGACAGCCATCTCGACGGTGTACCCGCGCGCGACCTCGTCGAAGGTCTGCCGTCGCTCGGCCGGATCGCCGCACGGCATCGGGATCTTCGTCTTCTGGACAATGCGCTTCGCCATGACGCTATGTCGCCGCCGCGTCGCGCGCGCCCCTCGCCGCGTATCGGGCAAGCGCGGCCTGTTCCTCCTCCCGATACGTCGACAGGCGAGCGATCAGCTCGTCGAAGTCCACGAGATGTCCGTCGAAGTCGGGTCCGTCGACGCAGACGAACTTCTGTTCGCCCGCGATCGACACGCGGCAACCGCCGCACATGCCTGTCCCGTCCACCATGATTGGATTGAGACTCACGGTGGTTTTCAGCCCGAGCGGCTTCGTCAGCTCGCAGACCGCGCGCATCATCGCAAGCGGCCCGATGGCGATGACCTCGTCGAACGGCTCCGCGGACGAGGCGATGGCCTCCCGCAGCGCGTCGGTCACGAGGCCTTTGCGCCCGTAACTCCCATCGTCGGTCATCACGATCGCGCGATCGCTCGTGATGCGCATCTCCGCCTCGAGGATCACGAGATCGCGCGTGCGTGCGCCGACAATGGAGACCACCGCTCCACCCGCGTCTCGAAAGGCGCGCGCGATCGGCAGCACGACAGCGGCGCCGATACCGCCCGCGACACAGCAGACGCGACTCCGCGCCGCAACGTGCGTCGGACATCCAAGCGGTCCGGCAACGTCGAGGATCGCCTCCCCGGGGACCATGGCATTCAGTTCCCGAGTCGTCTTGCCGACGGCCTGCACGACGAGGGCGATAGTGCCGCGGGCGCGGCTGGAGTCCGCGATGGTGAGCGGGATGCGCTCGCCTCCTTCACGCAGCCGGACGATGACGAATTGTCCCGCGCGGCAATTGCGTGCCACCGCAGGAGCCTCGAGCCAGAACCGTGCGACGGCGGGCGCGAGAACTTCCTTGCTGATGATGGAATGCACGGCTGCCTCGAACGCGGGAGCGGTTCGAGAGAAGAGGAGCAAGAACCGTGCGCTGCGCGTCGGCCTGAAAACCGGCGTGATTGCGCCAGCAGGCCGGCCGCCGGGCACCGCTTTGCGGGTTTCCGGCAGCTGTTCAGCAGATTTCAGGGCGCCGACAGCATTTCCTCACGACAGGGCGTCCTCGCCGGCGCATATTGGAATCGTTCACATCAGACCTGGAGAACGATCATGAACAGCGCATCGGCAACCTTTCTGTTGTGGGCGCCTCGGTTGGCGGGGCTCCTCGTTGCGGCATTTCTCGGCCTGTTCGCGCTGGACGCGTTCGATGGCCGCTCGCTGGCCGCAGCGGCTCCGGCCTTTGCGATCCACCTCATCCCGTCGCTGCTGGTACTGGCAGCCGTCGCGGTAGGGTGGAAGTTGCAGTGGGTTGGCGCGATTGCGTTCGTGGGGCTGGCGGTGCTCTACGCCGTCAGGGTCGGACGTCTCGACTGGATCGCGGTCATCTCCGGGCCGCTGTTGGTGGTCGGGTTGTTGTTTCTGGCCGGATGGCTTCGCCGCTAGCGTGCGGGCCGCTGCTGTCGGCCCGCCGGCGCGGCCACAAGTACCACGCGGCCAGCGCCGTCGCGGTGGCGATCACCCACGGCCATCGACGCGGCCGTTCGGGCTCTTTCAGCACGCGTTCCAGGTGCCGCCGTGCGCTGTCGGTCGCGGGGTCGCCGTCGAAGTACAGATCGTCGCTCATGCTCGCTAGCGCCGGCCTCCAGGCCGGCCCGCCTCGTCTCGGTAGTGCCGGCCTTCAGGCCGGCCCGCCGTTCTCCGCCAGTGATGGTATGGTAGCACTCCGCTGCCGGCGATCCCGGAGCTGGCGCTCGCGACGGGCAGCGGACGCGAGAGGGCTGACATGCCGAAGCACGTGCTCGAAACGGTCACCGGCGACGGCGAAGTGTATGCGGGCGACGTGCTGCTGCGGCGCACGCGCTACGACCTGACATTCTGGAGCGACGCGCCACGGGACGGGCAGATCGAAAGCGGGAACGTACAAGTCGACGGGCACATCGATCTGGCCGGCATGGGCGAGGCGCTCGTGCTCGCGGGGGCGGATCAGCTCACGCTGCACCTGCAGGACGGTCGGCGGCTGCCGTTTGCCCTGACGGGCACCGGCGGCGCCATCGTCGTGCGCGGCCGCCCGACGTCATAGCGGGACGGTATCGGTCGGTCACCGCGACTCGAGCAGCTGGATCGACCAGATGTCGCTCTCGTCGCGAGCGATCGTGAAATAGAGACGACGGCCGTCGGTCGCGAACTCGCGCCGCAACGACCGGCGCGACGGCTGATCGAAGCGCACAAGGAGCCGCGGCGGTCCACCCGCCAGTGGCACCTCCCAGATGGTCGATTGCCGCTGCGTGTCGTACGCCTTGTAATAAAGCGTCCGCCCATCGCGCGACCACAGCGCGTACTCCGGTTCAGGATTTTCGCCACCCCGTGTCTCCACGACGACGCGCTCGCCGGTGCCGTCGGCCGCAATGACGCGCAACTGGCCGTTGACGCAGAAGGCTATCAGGCGCCCGTCGGGTGACCATTTCGGATCGCCGCTCCCGGTCTTCGTGAGCTGCCGCGGCGCGCTCCAGGCCGCTCCGGGCCGAACACGCGTGACGATTGCAGCGTTGCTGATGCTGCTGCCAGGCGGCGCGAGATCGAACACGATGGAATTGCCGTCAGGCGACCATGTAGCGTGTTGTTCCTCGCCCGTGCCATTGGTCACGCGCTCGGTCTGTGTGCCGTCTGCCGACACGGCGAAGAGATCGCGCTGAGTGCCCGGCTGAATCGAGTGATAGAGGATCTCGCGCCCGTCGGGCGACCAGTCGTTGACGAACTTGTGGAACGGCCCGTGCGTGACCTGTTCGGGCCGCCCGCCGCCAAGCGGTATTTTCCAGACGTCCGCCGGGCCGTTGACGTCCGAGTCGTACGCGAGCCATCGGCCGTCGGGCGACACCGCCAGCTTCTCGATTTTCTCGTTGCCGGACGTGATCTGCTCCGCTTCGGAAATGGACACAGCGCCGGTCTGCGGGATTCGAATCGACCAGATGTTCGCGTTGGGCGTGTACGACGAATAGAACAGGAGGCGTCCGTCGCGTGAGCGCGAGATCCCGTGCGCGCTCACGCCCGAGGTGAGCCGCACGGGCTCGCCGTCGGAACGGCCCTCACTCGTGATGCGCTCGAGGTACACGTCTCGTCCGCCGCCGCGGCTGGAGACGAACGCGAGCGTGCGGCCGTCCGGCATCCAGACCGGGTTGGTGTCGAGCGCGCTGCCATCCGTGATCTGGTTTGCGCGGCCCGTCGCGACGGTCAGGATCGAAAGCACGCTCGTGCCGACGTTTCCGAGTTTCTCGCCGCCGAACGTGAACAGCGAGTTGCGCGACGCGTACGCGATCATCTTCCCGTTGGGCGACCATTGCGGCGCATACAGGTCGTACCCGGCGACGAGCAGGCGAGGAGCCTCCGCGCCGTCCGGTTGGGCGGAGTACAGTCCGTCGGTGCCCGCGAAGACGAGCGTCTTGCCGTCAGGCGACCAGGACGCGCTGAACGCGCGCCCATCCGGTGTTGAGAACGGCAATCGTCTCGCGGTCCCCGACAACGGCGTGGCCGTGTATAGCACCGCTTTCGGCGCGGTGATCGACGAGGGGTACACGAACTCGCCGCCTGCCTGAAATACGACTGTCGATCCGTCGGGCGACCACTGCGGCCATCGCTGTGCCACGAGCGACGTGTCTTCGGTCAAGGGCACGGCACGGCCGCCAGCGAGCTCTCGCACGTAAATCCTCGTGAGTCCTGGTGACCCCGCCGCGTAGGCGAGCATGCGGCCGTCCGGAGAGAGAGCCGGATCGAGCTCGAGTCCAGGGTCGGTCGTGACGTGCGTCAACCGGCCTATCGCAAGCGTCGCGGGCTTGCCCGTTCGCGCCTTCGCGTACCACGCAACCGCGACTGCCACGATCACAAGCAGCGGCGTCAGCAAAACGAGCGCACGCGCTGCGGTACGGCCGCGCGCGCGTTCGGTCCCGAGGGATTGAGGTTGCGTCACAAGGTCATCGAGGACGGCGAGAATGTCAGCGGCGCGCTGCGGGCGGCGTTCCGGCGCCTTTTCGAGGCATCGCATGACCACGTCGTCGAGCGCTGGAGGAACGCCCGCACGGCGGCGCGCGAGGGGCTCCGGCGCGCGCGTCAGGTGCGCGGCGGCGACCTCCTGCGAACTGCCATCGAAGGGTGCCGCGCCCGTGAGGATCTCGTACGCGAGCGCACCGAACGCGTAGATGTCCGTTCGTAAATCCACGGCGCCGCCGACGATTTGTTCCGGCGCCATGTAGGCCGGCGTGCCGACGGCGACGGCCGAGGCCGTCATCGTGGTCCCCGGGTCCTTCGCCGCGAGCACGCGGGCGATCCCGAAATCGGCGAGGAACGCATGACCGTCGGCGAGCATCACGTTGTCGCTCTTGATGTCGCGGTGCACCACGCCTGCGCCGTGGGCATAGGCCAGGGCGTCGCCGACCTCCCGCAATATGAGCAGCGCGTCGGCGATCGGCAGCGGCCCCGTCCGACGGATGCGGGCGCGAAGCGACTCGCCGTCGACAAACGGCATGACGTAGAAGAGGGCGCCCCCCGCCGAGCCCGAATCGAACAACGGGAGAATATGGGGATGCTTCAGCCGCGCGGTCGTCTTGATTTCGGTGAAGAAGCGGTCGACCCCGATCGTCGCCGCGACCTCCTCCTTCAGCACCTTGACCGCGACGTCTCGATCGTGCCTCACGTCGCGCGCGAGATAAACGCGCGCCATGCCACCGGCGCCCAGCTCGCGCTCGATTCGATACCGCTCCGCGAGCGCCTCCGATAGCGCCGCGGGGATGTTGGGCATGACGTATGTTACCGTGCGTTCAGCCGCGGCGAATTGGACGAGCAGTCAATCTCATGCCGCTCCGCCACCCGGCGTCCAACGAGGCAGACGGTCGGGCGCTGGCTGCATCCAGGCGATCTCGCGCTGGAGATAATGGGGAGTGCAAGGCAAGCACGGCATACACGACAGCGCGTTTCACCTTGTCGGAGACAGGCACGAGCCTGAAGAAGCACCCGTCGGACGCTGCGGCGCCTTGGCAGATCAGCTGTGCGGATTGTCGCGATCAGGCCGTCAGCTTCCGCCTGCCGACTACGAACGCACCGAACCCGATCGCCAAAAACAGCAGCGTGGACGTTGTTTCAGCGCGGGTCGAACAACCGTCGATGTGCCAGCCGCCGGTTCTATGAGTCATCCAGCAGATAGAACTTGTCGACGGGCTTGCGCCGCAACGTGGCGTTCAAAAGACGGACCAGCTTGATCTTGTCTTCGCGGCGCCGGAATCGAACCAGTTCGCGACTGATCGGTCGTTTCTTCCTCAGCAGCAAGGCCCACGAGTACCCGAGAAACAGCGCCATGCCGCCTGCGGCGACCGGCTTCTTGGTCATCCGGTAGACGACGCGGAGCATCTGGGTTGCCGGATGCTTTCCGAGAAAGTAGTCCTTCTCGCCCGCACGGAACATCGCGGCGAGCTCGCCTCGCTGAGCCGTTCCGAGCGTCCGATGATGAAAGAACGATCGTTGTTTGAACGCGCGCGTCTTCCATCCGTTCATGCGCGCGGTCGTAACGGCAATCCAGTCCACACCGCCGGCTTCGTGGGGAATGAAGCCGCCGATGTCCTCGAAGCATTGACGCCGAAACAGCTGGCACCCGCCGGGGACGTGCGCCTGCCCCTCGAAGCTGTCGCGACTCGAGTCATACCCTGCTTCGACGAAGAACGTGCCCGCCACGCCCAGGTCATCGTCGGCGGCGAAGCAGTTCAACAGGAACTGGATGTAATCCGGATCGAACGAGACGTCGGCGTCGAGACTGCCGACGACGTCGTACTCGACTCCAGGCAGAGACGCGTACCCCGCATTGAACGCACGCACCTTCGAGGCGAAGCTTCTCTTGGATCGCGGCCGACGGATGAGTTGAATCCACGGATAGCGCGCCGCGTAGCTTGCGACGATCGCGGCCGTCTCATCTTGAGACCCGTCGTCGACGATCACCCAGCGCACGGGACGCGTCGTCTGATTGACGACCGATTCCAGCGTTTTTGTGATGAACGCTGCTTCGTCGCGAGCGGGCGTGATGAGTACGTAGGACAGCATGAGTGAAGGTCTTCAGTCCGCCGTCTGCAGTCGAAGCTTGTTCAGAACGACCATGACCCTTCGTTTTGCCGCGATCGCATAAGGGAGCCAGCGGTAGGCTCCGACGAGCTTGAGCCGGTACTCGAGCATCCAGTCCGACGGGTAAACCTCGACGCGTCCGCGTACGAAACCGTCGCCGTCGGCGTACGAGAACGGGACGCTGAGGAATACATGCGAGTAGCCGGCCTCTTTCGCCAGGCGCAACACTTCGCCGTTGCTGGCGCCGTACGGCAACGCGAACAGGTCCACCGTCGACCCCACAATCTTTTGCAGTACCGCGCGCGACTCAGACAGCTCAGCACTCGCTTCGGCGCCGCTGAGTTTGGTGAGCGCGCGGTGACTCACCCCGTGAGAACCGATCACTGCACCGATCCGTCGAACGCTCTTCAGTTCCTCTGCCGTCAGCACTGTCTCGCGCGCATACGGGTGCCGTTCGTTCTTCACCCACTCCGGGCTCTTCCCGAGACAATTGGTCGGGACGAATAACGTGAACGGAATCTGCCTCTCTCGCAGGACTGGAACGGCATTCTCCAGAACACTGCGATACGCATCGTCAAATGTCACAGCGACGGCTGCGCGCCCGTCGACTGCGGCGCTGGCCCGGGCATCCGCCTGAACCGGGTTGCCGACGCGCAGCAGCAGATCCATCTGACGTGCGAAAGCGGCACGTTCGTGGAGTTTGACTGCATGATACATCAGCACGACGGTTGGCGAACGTGCTGGATAGCCGACCCATCGGCAGAGCGGACGTCGAACGGAGTCGAACGTAACGCACAGCAAGCCGACGGCCACTTTCAGAATCCGGCCCATTTCTCGCGCCCACCCGATGAATCACGGCGCGATTCACGCGCTCGCGTTCGTTCAACTGTCGTCCGGATTACAAATTTCGTCCTCGTGATAAGCATCGGGCTCTTAGGTAGGTCGTACATACACCTCGACCTTCGGGCCGATCAACTCGCCCGGCTGCTTCGCGCGCCGGTACACGACCCGCGTGGCCGCGTCCGCCGCCCTACGAGCCCGTGGGACGAGCGGGCTCTTCTGAGCTCGTCACGCTGTACACCACTCCTCCCGTACTGCAGTTCGTCTCAGCGTTCAACCTCGAAATCCGGCTCCTGTCACCGCCACACGCGCGTCCATCACATAGTGCGAACGCCTTCCCGCATCCATTCGTAGGATGGACCGGTCGAACGTTGTTTCCTTAAGGAGTTGTCGAACATGCGATTGCGCATCACGGTTTGTGCGTTCGTCACCATGCTCGCAGTCATGGTCACGGGCACCGCCACCGCGCAGGAACGATTCGGCGGCATCGCCGGCATCGTCAGCGACACGAGTCAGGCTCCCGTTCCGGGGGCGACGATCACCGCGACCAACAAACAGACGGGCGCCACGCGCACCGTTGTGAGCGGTCCGGACGGCAGCTACCGCGTTCCCGATCTCGAGCCGGGACGCTACACGGTGACGATCGAGCTTTCTGGTTTCCAGAAAGTGCAGGCAGACGACGTGCTGGTGCTGCTCGGTCGGATGGCGGACGTGCCGGCCACGCTGAAAGTCGGCGGACTCACTGAAGTGGTCACGGTGACGAGCGACACGAAGACGCAGGTGGATCTGCGCAGCACCACCGTGGCTCACAATGTCACGGCGGAAGAATTCGATCGGATGCCGAAGGCGCGCAGCTTCCAGGGGATCGCGCTGACCTCTCCCGGCGTGAATCAGGGGGAGATCGAAGGCGGATTCCAGGTGAACGGCGCGAGTGGCGCCGAGAACTCGTACACCGTGGACGGCGTGAACACGAACAGCCTGCTCTATGGGAGCTCGCGTCAGAACACGGTGTTCGAATATCTGCAGGAAGTGCAGGTCAAGACTGGAGGCATCGCCGCGGAATACGGCGGTGCGCTCGGCGGCGTCATCAGCGCGGTGACCAAATCCGGGGGCAACCGCTACACCGGTGAGGGGCATTACTACTTCGCAGGCAGCCCAGTGTCGGCGGAGCCGGTCCCGCGGTTACAGCTCAGCACGGTGGATGACACCACCGTTCTGGACCTTCAGGATCCGAAGCAGAAGAACAATCAAAACGAAGTCGGCGGGTCGCTCGGTGGGCCGATCATGAAGGATCGCCTGTTCTTCTTCGGGTCCGTATCACCGCGGTTCGTACGCCGCACGAACAATTACCTCTTCTCGAACGGTGCGGAGCCCGGTTCGCTCTCCCAATCGCAGACCGCACATCAGACGTTCGGCAAGGTGACCTACGCGTCGCAGCGAGTGCAGGCGAACGGAAGCGTCCTGTGGACGCCATTGCGGTCGAGCGGAACGCTTACCGCGTACGACGGCATTGGTCCGCTGTACGTCAGCAGCTCGAAAGCGGGGAATGCGGCGCAGATTCCACGTGGCTACAAGCAGGATCAGGCGAATTTCAGCGGCAACGTCGACGTCTTTCTGTCGAGCGCGTCGTCGGTCAGCCTTCGGGGCGGGATGTTCTCGGACAACTATGCCGACACGGGGGTGTCGACGACGACCGCGGTAATCTGGAATACGCCGTCGATTGGCGTACCCGGCGTCCCGGCGGAACTGCAACTGCCGAAGGCGTCGCAGAACACGCCGCGCGTCCTCATCACGAACAAGGACCAGACGCAGACCTCTTTCGTGCAGCTCGATTACAACCAGGCGTTCAACGCGCTCGGCTCGCACCTTCTCAAGGGCGGAGTCGGCGTCAGGCACACGACCAACGAAGTCAACTCGGCATATCCGGGCGGGTACGTGCTTCTCGACTGGGGCATTTCGTTCGTGAACAACACAACGGGCGAGGCGGGGACCGGGACCTACGGCTACTACGAGGTGAACGATCGCGGCACGCGCGGCGTTGTCGACGCGAACATGCCGTCGCTGTACGTCCAGGACACGTGGACGGCGGGCAAGCGGCTCACGCTCAATCTTGGCGTCCGGACGGAGCGTGAGACCGTTCCGTCGTTCCGCACCGACGTCAAGGAGACGGCGTTCGAATTCGGGTTCGGCAAGAAGATCGCGCCGCGGCTGGGGGCCACCTTTGACGTGCTCGGCAACGGACGCATGAAAGCGTACGGCAGCTGGGGCCGTTACTTCGACTGGGTGAAGTACGAGCTCGCGCGCGGATCATTCGGCGGCGACACGTGGCTGGTGAACTACCGATCCCTCGACACGCTCGACGTCTACAATCTCAGCCTGTCGAACATGCCCGGGCGCGATCTGTGGGGCGGGGTACGCGATCGCCGCGTGCCTAACTTCAACACGATCGATCCGGACCTCAAGCCAATGTATCAGGACGCGACCAACGTGGGCTTCGATTACCAGCTGACGACCACGACGGCGTTCGGCGTCAACTACGTGCACAACAAGCTGACCCGCACCATCGAGGACGTGGGCTCGCTCGACGCGAGTGGCAACGAGGTGTACTTTGCGGCCAACCCCGGCGAGGGCATCGCGACGACGATGTTCGTCACGGGGCTGACGGCGCCGTTCAGCACCCCGCGTCCACTGCGGCAGTACGACGCCTTGGACTTCACGATTAGCCGCCGATTTTCGCACAACTGGTTCGGCAGCGCGAACCTGACAATCAGCCGGTTGTATGGGAACTACGCGGGCCTCGCGAACTCGGACGAAATCTCCACGCCGACCACGGGTGTTTCCTCGGCCACCGCGCAGCAGCAGGCGGGTAGCATCGCACGGCCCGGGAGCGCTGCCGGCCGCGCGTGGGACCTCGACGAGCTGGAATGGGATTCCCACGGGAACCTCGACGTGCGCGGCAGACTGGCAACCGATCGACCGGTCGTCGCGAAGTTCTACGGGTCCTACCGGCTGCGGTTCGGCACGCAGATCGGCGCGTTCGTCTACGCGGGCAGCGGCACGCCAATGAGCACCGTCGTGAACACGCCGAACACGATTCCGGTGCTCGTGAACGGTCGCGGCGACATGGGGCGCACGCCGTTCCTCTCGCGCACGGACCTGCTGGTCTCGCACGACGTGCGCATCGCCGGCACGCAGCGCGTGAGGCTCGAGTTGAACGTCCTCAACCTGTTCAACCAGAAGACGGCTACTCACATCTTCAACTCGCTGAACAAAGGTGCGGGACTCGCCCGGGCGGATTCCGCGATGGATCTGTCCCAAGTGGATCTGGCGAAGGGCTACGACTACAGGGCGCTGATTCTCGCGTCGCCATCCGGCGCGAACGCGTTCGATCCGCGCTATGGCAAGGCCGATCTATGGCAGCCGGGGACGCAGGGCCAGTTCAGCATCAAGTATCTGTTCTAGCGTTCGCCTCGATTGAAATCGCAGGACTGGGAGCGTGAGCTCCCCAGTCCTGCGGTGATATCCTCCCGATTCCGCAGCCAGGCTCAGTCCGCAGGCTCGTTCGCACCCGCCGTCGTGGTCGGCGCCGCGCTCTGGCTGCTCGCCTGGGTCTTCCACGTCCGTGACGGGCAGTTCCGCACAACCGGGCTTGGCGACTGGATGGATCCGTATTTCATCAACGGCCTGCTCGAGCACTGGTTGCACAGCGTGGCGGACGCTGACTCTGGCTTTCTCGCTACGTCGATGTACACGCAGGATTTCTACACCGGGCATTTCGCCGTGTTCATGGCGCTGCCATTCGGCGTCGTCGGATGGGTGGAGCGCGGCGATTTACGACTGCGGAACACGATCGTCGTGGACGGCATCGCCGAGTGGCGGATCACTGCCACACGCTGGACCGATCCCGTCCTCCCGCTCAACGGTGATTGGAATCTTGCGCTCGCCAGACAATCGGGTGAGGTGGTACGCGATCTCCGGTGCGATGTCCAGATGCCGCGGAGTTCGCTGCCGCAAGTCCCCGTGATTACGGTCTGCGACAAACTCAAAAAGCATTGAGCATCACTCAGGATGGCTTGCGATCGAATGCTGGTCTGACGGCCCATACGATTGGCGGTCCGACGCACACCATGTGGATAGCGAGCTGCGGCCAGCTCATCGAACCCGGCCACCGCGGTGGGGTGTGGAGATACAGGCTGCGCAGCCACGAGAGCGCCGGCAGCGTGCCGTAGTTCATCGCGCAGAAGACGACCACGCCGTAGAGAGGTCCGACGACCCACAGGGGCGCGCGCTTCAGGAAGTTTAATCGGCGGCTCAGCGCATAGAACACGAGCGTTGCGGTGAGCGCGACGGTGAAGTGCATGATCAGCCCGATCCCAGCCGTGCCCGGACCGCCGGTCATCGCCGCGCGTCCCCAGAGCGCCGACGCCACGCCCCGGAGGACGTCCCCGGGCGCGCGCCCCGCCTGGATCCAGGCCTGCAGGCACGCAGCGGTGATGTCGAGCACGCCGCAGAGGAGCCAGCCCGTGAGGATCGCCTGACGCGGTGTCTGCCGGCGAGGTGTAATCGGGTTCGATGCAAGGGGAGAAGTCATAGGCGTGATTAATGCAAGCAAGTTACTATCGGCGTTCTCCGCAGCGCACGCAACATCACGGGCGTCAGGCCACGTGGTGTTCCAACTGGAGGTGTCTTGCGATTCCGAAATCGAGCCTCCAATCTCGTCATCGTGCGCTGAAAGAATGTGAAGGGAAGGGACGGAGACCTCGCGTCGCGATGAATGCAGTAGAGCGATATCGCGCGGCTCGCGGAATCGTGTGTGCGGCAGTGCTCACGGCCTCGGCGTGCACGGCCGGTCATCCGTCTGTCATGCGGGGTGAAGACGGGGCCGGTCCTTCCGTCAAACATGAACCCTGGCGCGCGCTCCACAAAGGTCACGCGGACCTTGCTACCGGTGTCTACATTCGTGAGGACGACGATCTCGTCGTGAACACGCCGCTGCCGATTGTGCTGCGGAGAACGTACAACTCCGGCGACCAGAAGTCTCGCCAGTTCGGGATCGACGCGACTCATTCCGGCGAGTGGTGGTTGTATGGCGACAACAATCCGCGTGTCCCCTGGGCCGAGCTGATCCTCGCCGACGGCGGCCGTATTCATTTCACCAGGATCTCGGCTGGTTGGACGCTCATTGGCGCGCTCCTGCGCCACGACAGCACGCCGACGGAGTTCAACGGCGCGCTATTGTACTGGACCAACGCGAAGTGGGAAATGCAGCTTCGTGACGGATCGACCGCGGCATTCCTGAATTGCGCCGCGGGGCGGATCCCATGTGCGCTGATCGAACGGCGCGATGCCGATGGGCATCGAATCGACTACGTGCGCGATGCCGCGGGCGCGCTCCAGAAGATGCAATCGGAACAACAGAGCATCGCCTTCGACTACGACGAGCACAAGCGGATCGTGCGGGCGTACGACACGTCGGGCCGCGACGTGAAATACACCTACGATGAAGGAGGGCGGCTCATACGCGCGGCCTCGTCGGACGGCGTGGTGCGCGAATACACCTACGACGCGCGGAATCAGTTGACGCGGATTCAGGAGCCTGGCCGAATCGTCGAAAACCGGTTCGACGCTGCGGGCCGATGGGCGGCGCAGGTCGTCAAGAGCTCGGAACAGGATAACGATCCTTACGTGGCCACGGCGCGGTACGGCGGCCAGGGTCGGTCCATCGCCGAAACCTATTTCGACGAGGGCGACGGCCTCGAGGTGTATCGGTTCAACGCGGATCATTACGTCACGTCGGAGACGCTCTACGCCGACACTCGGGCGCCGATCGTGTTCTCGTACGATCTGGATCCGATCACCAACGTGTCCCGCGGCGCGACGATGTCGTGTACGGGACCGTCCGGTCCGACCACGCGGCCGGTCCAGTTGTCGGTGCACGACGACGATGCGAAGGCCGCGATGATCCGATCGACTTGTGTGCCGCCGCGGTGACGGCTGCGCGTACGTCCTCGAGCCGAAAGAGCCTCTATCTCATCGTTCTGCGCCTTATCTGGCGTGAGGCATTCATGAAGCACCTGACGACGGATGGCGCGATCCTGCTGCTCTTTCTGTGCGGCGGCGGGACTCGCGTGGAAGCTCAGGGTGTCGCTTCGTCGTTCGACCAACTCGGTGTCCTGGTCAAACCAGGCGACAGCATCACCGTGGTCGAGGTCGGCGGCAGTGAAATCAAGGGTCGCGTGGCCCGGTTGTCGCGGGACAGGTTGACGCTGCAGACCGCGGCGGGAACTCGGGAGCTCGGCGAACCCGAAGTGACGCTGATTCGACACCGTCGAGGCGACTCGCTGAAGAACGGAGCCATTATCGGCGCCATAGCTGGAATCGCGTACTTCGTGACGGGTGCGGCGTTGCTTGGAGATACGGACGGCGGAGACGTCATCGTCGGCACCGCGATTGCGGGAGGACTGTTGTCTGCCGGGATAGGTGCCGCGGCTGGAGCCGGAATAGATGCATTAATCACGCATCAACAGGTGATCTACCGGAGAGCGGTCGCCGGAAGCAGAGTGGGCGTGTCCCCGCTGTTCGGCCCTGGGCGCAGTGGTGTCGCAATCACCGTGACCTTCTAACGGTTCCCGCGACCGTCAACCCGTGCGTGTGGCGTCGAGAAGTAAGCATACAATCCCGCCTTCAGGAGAGTACGAAATGCCCGTGCTGAAGGTCGAACACTTCGCGTGCAACGTCTCCGATCCAGCCGGCATGGCCGCCTGGTATGTGGAGCACCTCGGGATGCGAGTCGTCAGGCGCAATGCGGCCCCGCCTCAGATTCACTTTCTTGCCGACGCCGCCGGACGCGTGGTGATGGAGATCTACAGCAATTCCATAGATGCGGTTCCCGACTACGCGGCCATGCATCCGATGCGGTTTCACGTCGCGTTCGCCGCCGCGGATCCGGATGCCGCGCGAGCGGAGCTCGTCGCCGCGGGCGCGACCTTTGTCGACGAGCAAACGCTCCCCGACGGGTCGCGTTTGCTCATGCTCCGTGACCCGTGGGGCCTGCCGCTGCAGCTCTGCAAGCGGACCACGCCGCTTCTGCCCGATCCCGCGTGAACCGGCGTGCGAGAGCTGGGGGCTGACCCCGGCCCGGCACGTGCGCAGCCACTGACGACGCCATCGATTGGCGAAAGGATGACGGGTTATGCGGCTGGCCGCTTCATCGGTCTGGAGATCGGCAGGAGCGACCAGTTGTTTGGCGGCGAAACGCAACAGTTCTGCGGGTCATATCAGGAAATACGCGCAGCCTATGGCGCGGCGAGGGCGTGTTTGTGGTGCCCTCGTCGCAGCGGGTCTGCCGGCCGGCAGTGGTACGATCCCGCGTCTGATTGAAACCAACACGGGCCCTGCATGACGTCCTCTGGCTGGCGACTCATCGCCATCGCGCTGGGGCGCGGACTGCGCAAGCGCTGCCCGCACTGCGGTGAGGGCCGCCTGTTCGCCGGGTGGTCCGTCTTTCACTCGTGTTCGGTATGCGGGTTGGTCTTCGCGCGGAATCCCGGGGACACGTGGGCGTTTACCATCATGGGCGATCGGATCCCGGTTGCCGTCGCGATCGTGTTGATCTATTTCGGCGTGGTGCGCTCGCATCCTGTCCTGGGTGTCGCGATGCTGCTCGTGGTGGGGGCACTGACGATCTGGACGACGCCGAACCGGTGGGGCGCGAGCATCGCGCTGCACTATCTGTCGCGCGTGTACTGGCCCGATCCGGCGGATCCGATTCCGCCCTATGCTGGTAGGCCGGGGTCTCGTAGGGCGGGGTCTCGTAGGGCGGCGTGGTAACTCCCCGCCCAAGCCCCGGTGAACCGGCGATAGTCCCCCCCCTACCGCCCGACCCACC
>JBKPTT010000032.1:0-15028 GCA_046735635.1 Acidobacteriota bacterium
GTCCGGCCGCGGCCAGCCGTCCTGCGGCAAGCCTTTGACGACGCGCAGCGCGTTGCCGTAGTACAGCTTCTTCAACACGTCGTCCGGCAGGTCCATGCCGTACAGCTTCCAGAAGGCGTGATAGTCGCGGTAGTAGTCGAAGTACTCGTCGGCGGTCTCGAACACGCGCCAGTAGTAGGGGTATTCATCGGGTTGGAAGCTGTCCTTCCCGAACATGATGCGGTCCTGGTACTTGATGAAGAATTCGCGCGCGAATCGCGGCTGCCGTCCTAGGTCGTAGAGAATCGCGCCTACCTCCGTATACAGGTTCGGCATCTGGTCGAACATTTTCCCGAGGCGCGCGAGATCGTTGGCGTGCCACCCCATGTGTGCCGCAACGAAAATCGTCTTCGGGTGCTTGGCGAACACGCGATCGCGCTCGGCCATGAGCTCCTCGAAGCGTACCCCTTCCTGATGCCGGCGATCGGGATACAGCGCGAGCTCCAGCCAACGCTCGTTGTGATAGTCGAGCGGCTCGAAGAACGCCTGCGGTTCGCCGGTGTGGATGAACACCGGGATCCCCAGCTTCCCCGCCATGTCCCACACGGGATCGAGCTCGGGGTCGTCGAGCTTCAGCCGGCTGCCGTCGGGATTCTTGATGCTCATCCCCAGGCCTTTGCCGATCTCGCCGAGCCCTTTGGCGCCGGCCTTGACGTCCGCCTCGAGCTGCGCGGCGGCACGCGGCCCGAAGCCCGGACCGATGCTGCCCCAGTTGACGCTCGTGAACACGACGAAGCGATCGTTGTGTCCGCTGGCGTTGATCGCATCGAGCTGCGCCTTCAGCCGATCGCCCGACACCCCATTGGCCTGAACCATCACCTGGATGTTCAGGTTGTTCATGGCATCGAGGACGGTCTGGATCGTCTGCGGGTTCGTCAGCGCGGGCGGGTGGCCGTGCAGGTCGACGACCGGAAACTTCGCGCGCGGAACCGGATGCTCGGGGACCACGAGCGTAGACTTCGGCTTGTAATCAGTGATCTTGGGCGGCGGAAATTCAGGTTCGCGTCCGGTGCCGGGGCGCGGCCGAAGCTGGCCCGGTGCTGCGGGTTGCTGCGCGATGGCGGTGAGCGTGAGCGTGATCAGCACGACGAGCGCAACGAGCGGCAGGACAGCCCTGCGCAATTCACACCTCCAAGAGAAAGCACGATATTAAAGTGCCGCCGCAGTGATCCGTAAGCCGAATTCTGTCCCCGCCTCCGCCCCGCGCTTTCGCGCGGCGCTTCGGCGAGATGACGATCATTCCTCTAGCCCCGCCATTGCTGGCGGGATCAAGCGGCCTACCCGGAAGCATCGGACGGGCCGTCCGAAGGGCCTTGCGGCCCACGCTTCCCTATTTGGCCTTGCTCCGTGCGGGGTTTTGCCTGCCACCCGTGTTGCCACGAGCGCGGTGCGCTCTTACCGCACCTTTTCACCATTGCCCCTCGACTCGCCTCTTCGAGGCTCACTCGGGGCAGGCTCGCGATTTCGTTCGCGGGCTTGCCGTGAGCGAGCCCCAAAGGGGCGAGTCGAAGGGCTGTATGTTTTCTGTGCCACTTTCCTTCAGGTCACCCTGACCGGGCGTTACCCGGCGCACTGCCCTGCGGAGTTCGGACTTTCCTCTCGCCTCCGCGCGCGAAGCGAGCGAAAGCGGGCGATCATCTGGATCACTGCGGCGGCGATGTCGACTTCGCTGAAATGCTGGTGTTCGATTGCTGATTGCTGAATAACCCAATCCTCAATCAATCAACACGCAGCACTCAATCAGCACTCAGCAATCATCAATCAGCAATTCTTCTTATCCGTCTTCCTCCTGCGAGATTCCGTACTGTTCCAGCTTCTTGTACAGATTGCTCCGCGGGGTCCCGATGACCTCCGCGGTCTTCGAGATGTTCCAGTTGTTCTCGCGAAGCTTGCCGACCAGGAAGGTGCGCTCGGCCGATTCCTTGAACTCGCGCAAGGTGCCGGGGCGCTCCTTCTCATTATCGGGCGCGGCCGTTTTCGGTTCAAGGCGGACGATATCGCGGAGATCGTCGACGTCGATCGCGTCCCCCGGCGTCATGATGATGAGCCGCTCGACGGTGTTCTTCAGCTCGCGCACGTTGCCTTTCCATCGCGCCTTCTGAAGGTATTCGAGCGCAGCCTGCGTGAACCGCTGCGGCCGGCGGTTGTTGTCCCGGCTGAACAGATCGGCGAAGTGCTTGACGAGCGCGGGAATGTCCTCGCGCCGATCGCGCAGCGGCGGGACGCGAATCGGTATCACGCTCAGGCGAAAGTACAGATCCTCGCGGAAGCTGCCCTTTTCGATCTCCGCCTCGAGGTCCTTGTTCGTCGCGGCGATGACCCGCACGTCGACCTTGATCGTCCGTGCGGATCCGAGCCGTTCGACTTCGCCCTCCTGAAGAACGCGCAGCACCTTCGCCTGCGTCTTCGGGCTCATATCGCCGACTTCGTCGAGGAAGATCGTGCCGCGGTCGGCCTGCTCGAACTTGCCGATCTGCTTCTCGGTCGCGCCCGTGAACGAGCCCTTCTCGTGGCCGAACAGCTCCGACTCGATCAGCTCCTCGGGGATCGCGGCGCAGTTGACCTGCACGAAGCGCTCGCGGCTGCGCAGGCTGTTGCGATGGATCGATCGGGCGACGAGCTCCTTGCCCGATCCGCTCTCGCCGAGCAGCAGCACGGTGGCGTTGGTCGGCGCAGCGCGCTTAATCGCGTCCCAGACCTGACGCAGCGCCTGCGACTCGCCGACCATCTGATGGCGAATCTCCGCCGCACGCTTGAGCGACCGATTCTCGTCACGCAGCCGCGTCTGATCGAGCGCGTTACGGATCGTAACGAGCACCCGCTCGCTCGCAAGCGGCTTCTCGATGAAATCGAACGCGCCGGCCTTGGTCGCCTCCACGGCCGTGCTGACGGTCCCATGTCCCGAGATGATCACGACGGGCAACGTTTCGTTCAGGGCCTTGATACGCTGGAGCGCGTCGAGCCCGTCCATGCCAGGCATTTTGACGTCGAGGAACACGAGATCGGGGGATTCGCGCTCGGCCAACGCGACGCCTTCCGGGCCGCTCGAGGCCTCGAGGACCTCGTAGCCGTCGTATTCCAGAATCATCCGTACCGAACGGCGGATCTCGGCCTCGTCGTCGATCACGAGGATGCGGGATTTCACGAACCTATTCTACCGTCACCGTCAGGAGCGACCGTTGACCGAGGGTGGGATCGTAGTAGTAGAAGGCAAGCACGTCGCCGGGCTTCGCGGCCGAGATGACGCGCTGATAATCGGCCACCGACCGCACGGCCTTTCGGTTGATTTCCATGATGACGAAGCCGCGGCGCACGGCGGCGGAAAACGCCGCACCCGTCGGATCCACGCGCGAGACCACGACTCCCTGGACGGTGTCGGGCACTTCGAGACGGCCGACGAACCCGCGATCGAGGTCGCGTACCGACAACCCCAGCGGCACGTTGGCGGTCGGCTCGGCGGGCCGCGGACGGCCGCTGTCGAGCGCGTCGTGCTCGAGGTCCTCCCGAACGGGACGCTCGGCGAGCTTCACGGGCACCATCATGTGTCGGGCGTCGCGCATCACGTTCAGGCGAGCGACGGTGCCGGGATGTCGCGCGGAAATGTCGCGTATCAACTCCTCGTTCCCCGAGACATCGCGCCCCTCGACGTCGACAATCACGTCGTAGGTGCGCAACCCCGCCCGTTCCGCGGGCGAGCCGGGCGTCACATCCTGCACGAGCGCGCCGCGTGCGGCGCTGAGGCTCAACGCGCGCTGGAGCGCGGGCGTCACATCGGTCAGATAGACGCCCATGTAGCCTCGTGACACGCGCCCGGCGCTTTTCAACTGCGGCAGGATGTCGACGGCCTGATTTATCGGCACGGCAAAGCCGATGTTGCTCGCGCGCGAGCTGATCGCCGAGTTGATGCCGATCACCTCGCCGCGCGTGTTGATCAACGGGCCGCCGCTGTTGCCGAAATTGATGGCGGCGTCGGTCTGGATGTAGTCATCGAGACTCGGATCGAACAGCTTGCGCCCGATGAAGCTGACCACTCCCACCGTCACGGAGTGCACGTAGCCGAGCGGATTGCCAATCGCGCACACCCATTCGCCCACGCGGAGCTCGTCCGAGTTGCCGAGCGGCGCCTCCGGCAGATCGTGAGCGCCGGGAATCCGCAGCAGGGCAACATCGATCGCGGGATCGGTGCCGACAACTTCGGCGCGGAACGAACGGCCGTCCGCAAGCGTGATCGTGATCCGCTCGGCCGCGTCGATCACGTGATGATTTGTGAGAACGAACCCCGCTCGATCGATGATGAAGCCGCTGCCGGCGCCGAGCCGGGGCGCCTCGAGATCGCGCGGTGAGGGTTGGTCGAGCGGTCCGTCGCCCCGCCGGAAGTTCCGCGGATCGCGCGGATCGGCTCCTTTTGAGGTCGAGTCAATGTTCACGACCGCGGCGTTGATGCGCTCGGCCACGTCGGCGAAGTTGACGACCGTCGGCAGCGCCGCGACCGCGCCGGTCCGCGACACGCCTGACGCGCGCAGAAAGGTCCGCGGCGCCGCCGTCGCGACGACGGGCGACGGCGTGAACTCGCCGGCGATGATCAGGCCGACCAGAAAGGCAACAGCCGCGCAGAGGGCTACGGTGACGACCGTGAACCGCTTCGACATGATTTCATTGTAGCGCGGGGTCGTCGGGCGAGGTCGTCGGGCGGGGTCTTAAGACCCCGCCCTACCCGATTAATGCCTTGAACTCCTCCTCCGAGAGCGTCTGAACCCCGAGACTTTTCGCTTTCTCGAGCTTACTCCCGGCATCCTGCCCAACGACGAGGTAAGAGGTTTTTCGGCTGACCGATCCCGAGACTTTGCCGCCCAGTCGCTCGATCGCTTCCTCGGCGGCTTCGCGCGTCATCGTACTCAGTGTACCGGTGAGCACGAACGTCTTGCCGGTCAGGGGCCCTCCTGCCGACGTGCCGGGTTCCGGCTGAGTCGTCGTCATGTTGACGCTCGCCGCCGCAAGTTTCTCGATGAGTCGTCGGTTATGCGGTTCATCCGCATACGCGCGGACCGATTCGGCGAGCACCGGCCCTATCTCCGGGACGGCCTGCAGCGCCTCGGCCGACGCATCCAGCAGCCCCCCCATCGTCCGGAAATGACGCGCAAGCGTGGCGGCCGCTTTCTCGCCGACATGACGGATGCCGAGACCGTAAATCAGGCGCGAGAGGTCATTCTCCTTGCTGCGGGCGATCTGCTCGAACACGTTGCGGCCAACCTTGCCGAGCTTGCGGGGTACGGCGCGTTCGGATCGCGGAGCAACCACCAGATTCTCCAACTGCTCCGGCGTGAGCGCGTACAGATCGGCGAAATCGGTCACGAGCCGTTGCTCGATCAGTTGATCGACGAGCGATTCGCCGAGGCCTTCGATGTTCATCGCGCTTCGCGACGCGAAGTGCTCGAGACTCCGCCGCAGCCGCGCCGGACACGACGCGTTCTCACATCGCCAGACGACTTCTTCCTCGTCGCGATGCAGCGCGCTTCCGCACGCCCGGCACGTCGAAGGCATGGTCCATGGTATTGACCCGGCCGGCCGCAGGCTGAGGATCGGCGCGACGACGCGCGGAATGACGTCGCCGGCTTTTTCGATGATGACGGTGTCGCCTTCGCGGAGATCCTTGCGCGCCAGATCCTCCGCGTTATGCAACGTCGCCATCGAAATCGTCGAACCGGCGAGGAAGACGGGCTCCAGCACGGCGTACGGAGTGTTCGCGCCCGTTCGCCCGACGTTCACCTCAATCTTCAGCAGGCGGGTATGCGCCTGCTGCGCGGGAAATTTGAACGCCGTGGCCCAGCGAGGAAACTTGGCCGTCGTTCCGAGCCGCCCCCGCAGCGCGAGATCGTCGACTTTGATGACGACGCCATCGGTGTCGAACTCGAGGGCCTCGCGTCCGTCCGCCCACGTCCTGCAGAACTCGACGACTTCATCGATGCCGTTGCACCGCTGGTAATGGCGTTCGACCGGAAGACCCCAGCGCTGGAGCGCCTGCAGCATTTCGTAGTGTGTGCGCGGCAGCTCCGAATTCGCGGCGGCCACGACCTGATAGGTGAACGCCGAAAGGGCGCGCCGCGCCACGAGCGATGGATCCAGGTTCCTCATCGTTCCGGCCGCGGCGTTGCGGGGATTCGCGAAGAGCGTCTCCCCTTCGTCTTCACGCTCGCGATTGATCCGCGCGAAAGATGACCGCGGCAGGTACACCTCTCCCCGAATCTCGATGCGGCCGGAGGGACCTTCACGGAGCGACAAGGGAATCGCGCGGATGGTACGGACGTTGGCGGTCACGTCCTCGCCACGGACTCCGTCGCCGCGCGTCGCGCCGCGAACGAGACGCCCGTGCTCGTAGGTGAGCGCGATGCTCAGCCCGTCGATCTTCAGCTCCGCGACATACGGGACTGCGGCCTCACCGATGCCCGTGGCCCGCCGGACCCGCTCGTCGAACGCGCGGAGCTCGTCCTCGTTGTACGCGTTGTCGAGGCTGAGCATCGGCGCGATGTGCTCGACGGTCGGGAAGCCCTCGGTCGGCCGGCCGGCGACGCGCTGCGTCGGCGAGTCGGGCGTGACGAGGTCTGGATGCTCGATTTCGAGCCGTTCGAGCTCGTGGAGCAGCCTGTCGAACTCTTCGTCAGAGACTTCCGGTGCGTTCTGGATGTAATAGAGCTCTTCGTGGCGGCGGATCTGTTCGCGCAGCTCGTTCGCGCGGGCTAGCGGGTCCATCGGTGGCACGCTGAAACGAGCAGACGGCGCTCAGCACGATGACACGAGGATACGAAGGACACGAAGACTATTGTAGCTGTCGTGATTTTCGTGAGCGTCGTACCTTCGTGCCGGAAGCCGTCGGCTCGTCGTTCTGCAGTCAGCGATCCCGCGCGAGCACGTAATCGGGCAGCGCCATCAGCGCGTCGCGTTCGCGCCCGGGCGGAAACGCGCTGAGGCAGCTCCTTGCGCGATCGCCATACTCCACGGCGCGTTCGTAAGCCATGTCGATCACGCAGTGCTCCCTCAAGAGGCGCAGGATCTCCCGCCACTGCTCCTGCGACACTGCGCGGTCCTGCACGACGGTGCGTATCAGGCGATCGGCCTCTTCTCCGCCCCGCCGCAGCAAGAAGATGATCGGTAGGGTGACCTTGCCTTCCCGCAAGTCGCCGCCAATGGGCTTGCCGAGCGCGGCCGGATCGGCCGTGTAATCGAGCAGATCGTCCACCAGCTGAAACGCGATGCCCAGATTGAATCCGTACTCGCGCAGCGCGCTCTCGCGTTCGGGGCTGACCCCGCCGAGCACACCGCCGATTTGCGCGCATCCGCCGAAGAGAAACGCCGTCTTGCGCCGGATGATCTCGAAGTGCTCCTCTTCGGCGATGTCGACGTCGCCGGCTTTGGTCAGCTGATAGAGCTCTCCTTCGATCATCCGCAGCGTGACGTCGCACAGGAGCCGGATGATTTCCAGCGAATCCTGCGTCAGCGCCATCGCCATCGACTTGATGTAGAGGTAGTCGCCGAGCAGGACCGTGATGTCGTTGCCCCATCGCGAGTGGACGGCAAGCCGGCCACGGCGGAGATCGGCGCCATCGATGATGTCGTCGTGGACGAGCGTCGCGGTGTGAATGAACTCCACGACCGAGGCGTACAGAACGGCCCTGTCCCCCTGGTACCCGGCAAGCCGCGCGGCCATCAGCAGGACGGCCGGGCGAACCCGCTTCCCACCGCTCTTCTGGATATACCGGCCGATTTCAGGAATCAGCGCCACGCGGGACTGGATGTGGCGGACGAATTCCCGCTCCACCGCATCCAGGTCGTCGCGGATCGGTTCGAAGATCTGGGCCAGCTCGGCCAGACGCGTGCTGGAGTTCTGGGTGATGTCGGTCAACGCTCGAGTATGTACAGACCGCTTCACAATACTGGACGAACGCGCGGGGTGTCAACGCGCTAAGCCATTCCAACGACGATACTTGTCAGTGCAAAGCGGCGAACAGCGCGTCGAAGTTGCGCGCGACTTGCGCCTCGACTTCGCCCGCCGGCACGCCGCGGACCGCCGCGAGCCGCGTGACGACCTCGACCACGAAGGCCGGCTCGTTCCGCTTGCCGCGATGAGGGACGGGCGCGAGGTACGGCGAATCCGTTTCGACCAGGAGCCGTTCGGCGGGAACGACCGCTGCCGCGCTCCGAATCTCCTCCGCCTTGGGAAACGTCAGGATCCCGGCGAACGACACGTGAAAATCAATCCGTGCGGCCTGCCGTGCCATCGCCTGGTCTCCGGTAAAGCAGTGAAATACCCCGCGTACGCCTTCTGCTTCTTCAATCAGACGGAACGTGTCGTCGGTCGCCTCACGGGTATGGATGATGACGGGAAGCCTGCGCTCCACGGCAAGCGCGAGCTGGACACGAAACACCTCCTGCTGCACGTCGCGCGGAGAGAAGTCGTAGTGATAATCGAGGCCGATTTCCCCGACGGCGCAGGCGTGGTGCCGATCGAGCGCTCGCGTGACGGTCTCCACTGCTTGCGGCAGGCGCCCGGCGAATTCGCCCGCCTGATGCGGATGAATCCCGGTCGCAAACCGGACCGCGGGCCACGCCTCCCGAACATTTCCAGCCCGCTCGGACTCCGACTCGTCGCCCGCCGCCACAATGCACAGTGCGCTCGTGAGGCCGGCCGCTCGCGCGCGCTCGACCACCGCTTCGAGATCGCCGGCGAACTCCTCGCCGGCCAGATGACAGTGCGAATCGATCATGAACAGGCCGGGATGCGGGATCCGGGATCCGGCAAGGCGCTATCGCACCCGCGTCCCTGGCGGAATGTCCTGATCGAATCCCACGAGAGTCGGCTTGCCCCCGTCGGGGCTCGCGGCGAGCACCATGCCGTTCGACTCGATTCCCATCAGTTTCGCGGGCGTGAGGTTGAACACCATGACGATCGTGCGGCCGACGAGCGCTTCGGGGTCGTACGCGTCCGCAATGCCGGCCACGAGCGTCCGCTGCTCCGTGCCGACATCGATGGTCAACTTCACCAACTTGCGCGAGTTGGTCACCTTCTCGGCGGACAACACTTTCGCCGTGCGGAGATCAATCTTCATGAAGTCGTCGATTGAAATCCGCCCATCGCTTGCCGACGCGGATGGCGCCGGAGGCGCAGGCGGCGCGGTGGTGGCGGTCGCTGGCGGAGCCGGGTTCTTCACTTCATCCACGCGTGTACTCCTTTGCGGTGTATCTGCCCGCGGCCACATCGCTTCCCCTTTCGCGATGAGCCGCTCTCCTTCGTTGCGCCACGCGGCATCGGAGAGCCGCGGACTCGAGTTCGTTTCGCCAACGCGTCGCAGAATCTCGGCGGCCGAGCGCGGCATAATCGGCAGCAGCAGAATCGCCGAGACTCGCAACACCTCGGCGACGTCGAAGAGCACCTGACTCAGCTCATTCGCACGAGCCGCGTCCCGGGCAATCGCCCAGGGCTCAGTCGCCGCGATGTACTCGTTTGCGCCGTCGATCAGCCGGAACACCGCCGCGGCGCCGCCCTCGAGCGCGAGCGCGTCCATCGAAGTGCGGTAATCCGCTACGGCCGCCTCCGCAAGCGCAGCGAGGCGGCCAGGTGCGGCGGCCGGAGCGAGCCGGCCGCCGCGATACTTCTCGGCCATCGCCGCGATCCGGCTCACCAGGTTGCCGAGATTGTTCGCGAGGTCGACGTTATAGCGTTCGTCGAACCGATCCCACGCGAAATCGCCGTCCCCTCCGAACGTGATTTCCTTGATCAGGTACAGCCGAAGCGGGTCCACTCCGTGGCGGTTCGATGCGTCGATTGGATCGACAATCGTGCCGAGCGACTTGCTCATGCGCTGGCCGCTCAAGGTCATGAATCCGTGGCCGAATACGTGCCGCGGGAGCGGCAGCCGTGCGCTCATCAACATCGCCGGCCAGATGACGGTGTGAAAACGCGTGATGTCTTTTCCGATCACGTGGAGATCAGCCGGCCACCACTTGTCGAACAGTGGTTGATCCCAGCCAAGCCCGACTGCCGATGCGTAATTCACCAGCGCGTCGAACCAGACATAGACCACGCTCGCGGGATCGAACGGCAGCGGGATTCCCCACGCCTGGCCGGCGCGGCTGACCGAGATGTCTTCGAGACCGCCTTCGATGAGCCGGAGAATCTCGTTGCGGCGTCCTTCCGGCGCCAGAAAGCCCGGATGCGCAGCGAAATGCGCCGCAAGGGCGAGGCCATACTTGGATAGGCGAAAGAAGTGGTTCTTCTCCTTGATCCACTGCAGCGCCGTCGTCGGATGCAGTGGACACTTGCCGTCGACGAGGTCCTTCTCCTGCTTGAAGGCTTCGCAGCCCTCGCAATACCACCCGTCGTAGCTGCCCTCGTAGATGTCTCCCGCGGCGTGAATCCGGTTGACGATTTCGGTGACGCCGCTCCGATGGCGCGGCTCCGTCGTCCGGATGAAGTCGTCGAACGAGACGTCCAGGTGACGCCACGTGCGCGTGAACTCCTGCTCCATCCGGTCGCAGTACTCGAGGGGTGAAAGCCCCTGCTCCTTCGCGCTGCGATACACGTTCTGCGAATGCTCGTCGTTGCCCATCAGAAAATGGGTCTCGAACCCGCACAGCCGCTTGTACCGGGCGATGACGTCGGCCGCCACCTTCTCGTACGCCGTTCCCAGATGCGGACGGCTATTCACGTAATCGATTGCGGTCGTAATGAAAAAACGTGGCACGTCGGATCTCTATTGAGGATCGGATCCCGGATCCCGCATCCCGGATCCCGTCGTCGTCTCGAGCCATGCGCGCGTCGCGATCGCCTGAACCTCTTTAATCGGGATTCCCCGCGTGGCGGCAATTCGAGCGCAATCATCGAACTCCGGCGCGGCGTTCAGCACCCGCCCCCCGCGTGTCGCGACCTTGAAACCCACCGTGCCTATCGGCGTTTCTATCGCGCAAACCTCGCGCTGCAGCGTATCTCGTTGCATCTCCTGATACCGCACGCCGATCGTCGTCGAGTGTGCGAACAGCACCTCCGCAATCTGCTGCCGGCGTTCCGGGGGCGCGACGACTGTGACCAGGGTGCCTGGCCGGTTCTTCTTCATCTGCACGGCCGAGTAGAACACGTCCAACGCGCCGGCCTCCGAAAGCAGATCCATCAGCGGCCCGAACAACTGCGGGTTCATGTCGTCGATCTCACATTCGATCTGGACGATGCGGTCGGCGAGCGCGTCGGTCCGCTCGCCCCGAAAGATTCGCAGCACGTTCGGCCTGTCTTTTGGGTTGCGGTCGCCCGCGCCGTATCCGATGCCGTCGATGCGCATTGCCGGCATCGGCCCGAACGCGCGAGCGTAGCCCGTTACGATCAGCGCCCCCGTCGGTGTCACGAGCTCCGATGTACCGTCTCCGTACACCGGTACGCCGGTCAGCAACCGCGCAGTCGCCGGCGCCGGTACAGGAAAGACGCCGTGCGCGCACTCGACGGTCCCGCCGCCAACGTTCAACGGCGATGCGACCACGTCGTCGATTCCAAACCATTCGAAGCCGAAAACCGCGCCGACGATGTCGATGATTGAATCGAGCGCGCCGACTTCGTGCAGGTGGACGCGCTCGACCGGCGTCTGGTGAATCGCGGCCTCGGCCTCGGCCAGACGCTCGAACATGTGAACGGCGCGATCCTGCCCCTCAGCGCTGAGCGAGGACCTGCGGATCGCCGCGACTATCTGCTTGAGATGATGATGTTTGTGCTCGGCTGCGGGCCCGGCCGCGGTCGCGTCGATCAAACGAAATTTCGTGGCGCTCACGCCCGCCCGGGTCACACGTTCGCTCCCCACGTCTCCGTACTCGATCGCAAGGCTGCCGAGCGCGGAACGCAAGGCGTCGAGCGGAAGCCCGAGGTCCAGGAGCGCGCCGAGCGTCATGTCGCCCGATGCGCCGGAGAAGCAATCCAGATAGAGCGTCGCCAACTAAAGCGTGTCCTCTTCCTTGAAGCTGTAATACCGCGCATCCGCAAGGATGATGTGATCCAGCACATCGATCCCCATCAGGACGCCAACGGCCCCGAGCCGCCTCGTCAGCTCGAGGTCGTCCTTGCTCGGTTTCGGATCGCCCGAGGGATGGTTGTGGAACAGGACCACCGCCGCCGCGCCCGCGGCCGCCGCCGCGCCGAACACCTCTCGCGGATGGACGATGCTGGCGTCGACGGTTCCGATCGACAGCAGTACAGTTCGCAGCACGCGATGCTTCGTGTCGAGCAGCAGCACCCCGAACTGCTCGACCGGACGGTTGCCGTATTGCGGCAAGAGGAGTTCGGCGGCCGTCCGGGCGTTCCGGATCTGAACCCGCTCCCGTGCCGCACGCGTCAACGTCCGTCGCCCAAGCTCCACGGCGGCGAGGATCTGCGCCGCGCGCGCGCGACCGATGCCGGCGATCGCGCAGAGCTCGTCGTACCTCGTTCGCACCAGACCGTGCGGCCCGCCTGCCGCGCCGAGCACCGCGTTGGCAAGGTCGAGCGCGCTCGCACGCGCACCGCCGTGGCCGAGCACGATCGCGAGCAGCTCGTTGTCGCCGAGCGACGCGGCACCGAGGCGCTGCAGCTTCTCACGCGGCCGATCGTGCGGACGGACCGCCTTCATCGTACACCATACCCTGCTATACTTTCGTGTTGATGCGTCGCCTGTCCGTCCTGCTGTGCACGATCGCGCTCGTCGTGCTGACAGCCGGATGCTCGGAGCCTCCCCAGAAGGAAATCGATCGTGCGCAGCAGGCCATCGATCAGGCCCGCGCTGCCGGCGCCGAGCAGTACGCACCCGACACGTTCGCCGCCGCGACAGACGCGCTGAAGCAATCGCACGAGGCGGTGGATCAGCGCGACTACCGGCTCGCGTTGTCCCGCGCCGTCGATGCCAGCGATCGCGCGCAGGAAGCCGCCAAAGAAGCCGCCGACAACAAGGCGAAAGCGCGGCAGAGCACCGAAGCGACAATCAGCGCGGCCAATGCGGCGTTGATGCAGCTGCAGGCGCGCATCAAGACCGCTGCGGATGCGCACGTGCCGCCCCGCGACCTCTCCGAAGCCCGAGACACCGCCGCCGACGCGGCGACGGCCCTGCAAAAAGCACGCGCGGCGCTGAGCGCGCAGGATCTCGCGAGTGCGCGAGCGGCCGTGAACGGGCTGGAAGACGAGATTCGTTCAGAGATCCGCGTCATCGAAGCCGCGACGACGCTGAGAACCGCGAAACGGCCGGTTCGTCGACGGTAGCCCGCTCGTCGCAGTTTGCTCAGCGTTGCGTCGACCGAACGGTGGCAGAATTTGATTGGGCTGGCCTGAAGGCCAGCACTACCGACTTGGGCTGGCCTGAAGGCCAGCACTACCTCGGAGCCACGCCGCTTCGGCTATCAGCTCGGCCCACCCCGTGAGGAAGAGTCCCTGGTCGGTCCACTCGACCCGCTGCACGCCGCCGGGCGACACGACCTCGACATCACGCGCCGCGCCGCCGAACTGCATGGCCGCGACCGCCGCCGCGCACGCGCCCGTACCCGATGCTTGCGTGGGACCGACGCCCCGCTCCCAGATGAGAATACGTACCCGACTGCGCGACTCGACATCCGCGAGCTCCACGTTCGTCCCCTCGGAGAATCTCGGGTGCACTGCAAGCGGCGCGGCGAGGCTGCGGAGCCGCTCGTCTGAAACCGGTCCGAGGACAACGCACTGCGGGTTGCCGACGCGCAGCGTGACGGCCTCGACTGACTGGCCGTTCACATCGAGCCGCTCGAGCGCGACCTGTTCGGGGGAACCCATCGCGGCTCGGAACGTGTACCGTCCATCGGCATAGCCAAGCAGTTCGAGACGCTTGACTCCGGCCTCCGTCTCGATGTCGATCGGCGCCTGCTGCCCCGGCATGGGGACCCCGCGCTGCGACGCGATCCAGGCGGCGAGACACCGCACACCGTTGCCCGACACCTCGGAGCGGCTGCCATCCGCGTTCAAGAGGCGCATCACGGCACCTGTAGAGGTCATCGAGTAGAGGATTAACCCGTCCGCGCCGATCCCGCGATGCCGATCGCACACGGCTCGGGCAAGTTCGGCGAGACCCGGCGCATCCGCGTGAACACGTTCGGTCGGGCTGGCGCCGGCCATTCTGGCTTCGGCGAGGACGAAGTCGTTCCCGAACGCGTGCGCCTTCACCACCGTCATCGACATGACTTGCGACAGAACGCGAGCAGGTGCCATCCGAACCTCCGAACGAGCGTCCGTGGCAGCGCGTTGAACGTGCCTACGAAGAACGTGTTGAACAGCATCCCCTTCCAGCCGCCGTGCAGCCGTGATTTCACCGGAAAGCGTTCTTCGACGATCTTGACGTCATCAAATTCCTTGAGCAGCTCGCGGAACTCCGACGCGCTGTATTTACGGAGCACGGGCGCGTCTTCGTGCTCGAGCGGGACTTTCATCAGTTTCGAGAGGATATTGAGCCACGAGATCCGGTTGTACACCTGAAACACCGCCTCGCCACCGGGTTTGAGCACGCGACGGCATTCGTCGACGAGCGCCTGCGGATGCGGCGTGTACTGCACGACGCCGTGGGCGTACACAAAGTCGAAGCTCCCGTCGTCGAACGGCAGCCGTTCGCCGTCGGCCTCACGCAACTCGGCGCTGAGGTTTTGCTGCTCGAAATTCTTCCGCGCCAGCGCGATTGCCGAGGCCGACAGATCGACGCCCGAGACCAGCGCCCCTCCTTTGGCGAAGCGGACGAGGTCGGTTCCGGCGCCGCACCCAACTTCCAGGACGCGCTTCCCGCGGTATCCTTCGAAGTTCACCAGCCGCAGCAGGTGGTGCAGTTTTTCAAAATGATATTGATCGAGGTCCGAGAAGAACCCTGGCGTGCCGACGGGGTGGGTCGTTATCTCGAGATCGTGAATGTGATCGTTCCAGTACTGTCGGACATCTGCAGCGGTGGGAGCGCCGGACGGTGACACGCCGTTCTACTATAGG
>JBKPTT010000033.1:0-5696 GCA_046735635.1 Acidobacteriota bacterium
TCGGCGTCCTCGGGCATGACGAGCTGATACGCGATTTCCTGACCGTTGTGATCCTTCAGGTGGACCGTCGAACCGAACCCGACCTTGTCGTGCGGGATCTTGTCCAGGTTCATCAGGGATATTTCGCTGACACGCTTCTGCAGCATGCTGATGCGTGATTCGACGAGCCGCTGACGCTCTTTCGCCGCCTGATATTCCGCGTTCTCCCGCAGGTCTCCGAGCTCGCGGGCACGTTTGATCTCCTTCGGCAGCTCGGTCTTGAGCTCGCGATCGAGCGCCTGGATCTCGTCTTCGAACTTCTTCAGCAGACGCGCCTTCATGGGCCGATGGTAACAGAAATCGCGGGTCGCGGGTCGCGCTTCGGATTCATGATTGGGCGATTAGGGATTAGAGGATGAGCGGATTAGAGGATGAGCGGATTAGGGATCGGAGGATGAGGGAGTAGGGATTGGTGTTTGGTGTTTGGCGATTGAGTCGCGACTACAATCGGAGCATCAGGATGGACCGCATCACGAGTCGTCAGAACGCAATCGTCAAGCGCTTCCGTGACGCCGCGCGCGGCACGGATCCGCGCCTGATGCTTCTCGACGGCGAGCACCTGCTCGACGAGGCCATCCGTTCCGGTGTCGCTCTCGACATAGCCGCATTTGCCGATCGCCTCGACGGCGCCGAGCTGAAAAGCGCCGCCGCCCGGGCCGGCGCGGACGTGGTCGCCGTCAGCGGCCAGGTCCTCGCGGCGATCAGCCCGGTCCGCGAGCCTTCGGGAGTCGTCGCCATCGCGCGCAGGCGCGAGCTCACTTTGGAGGATGTCTTCGCCGAAACACCGGCACTCGTCGTCGTGCTCAGCGACGTTCAGGATCCGGGCAACGTGGGCGCCGCGATTCGCGCCGCCGAGGCATGCGGCGCCACCGGCGTCGTGTGCAGCGATGCGACCGCCGATCCGTTCGGGTGGAAAGCGCTGCGCGGGGCGATGGGCTCGGCGTTCCGGCTGCCGGTGCTCGCCAAACAACCGCTCGCATCCACGATTGCCAAGGCGCGCACCTGCGGCGTCCGCGTACTTGCGACGACAGTCCGCGGCGGCACACCGCTGCCCGACTGCGACCTCCGTATGCCGGCCGCTGTCGTGTTCGGAAGCGAAGGCGGTGGACTTGCGACCCTTGTAATCGGCGAGGCCGATGGCCGCTTGACGATCCCTATGGAACCGCCAGTCGAGTCCTTGAACGTCGCGGTGTCGGCGGCGCTCGTCGTGTACGAGGCCGCGCGGCAGCGCCGGACGAATCGCTGATGTCGCTCTTCGACGACCCTTCGGCGCCCGCGCAACCGGGCGGTCGCTCCGGGCAAGCGCCGGCGCCCCTCGCCGAGCGCATGCGACCGCGAACGCTGGATGAGTTCGTGGGTCAGGAGGCGCTCATCGCCCCCGGACGGCCGCTGCGGCGCGCCATCGATCAGGATCAGCTGCAATCCATCATCCTCTGGGGACCTCCGGGCACCGGCAAGACCACCCTCGCGCGGCTGATCGCAACAGTCACCCGCGCGCATTTCATCTCCTTCAGCGCCGTGCTCTCCGGCATCAAAGAGATCCGCGCGGTAATGACCGAAGCCGAAGAAGCACGCCGGCGCCTCGGCCGCCGGACGATCCTCTTCGTCGACGAGATCCACAGATTCAACAAGGCGCAGCAGGACGCGTTTCTGCCGCGCGTCGAATCGGGCGACATCGTGCTCATCGGCGCGACGACGGAGAACCCGTCGTTCGAGGTGAACTCGGCGCTGCTCTCGCGCTCGAAGGTGTACGTGCTCAAGTCGCTTGACGTGAGCGACGTCGTGGTTATCCTTCGGCGCGCCCTCGCAGACCGCGAGCGCGGGCTCGGCGCCCTCGAGATTGAGGCCGCCGACGACGCCTTGTCGGGCATCGCGAGATATGCCAACGGCGACGCGCGGGTCGCGCTGAACATGCTCGAGACCGCGGCGGCCGCCGCGAGGACGTCACAGCGAATCGACGCGGCGCTCGTAGCCGACGTAGCGCAGAACCGGTCGCTGCTGTACGACAAGACCGGTGAGGAGCATTACAACCTGATTTCCGCGCTGCACAAGTCGATGCGCAACAGCGACCCCGATGCAAGCGTGTACTGGCTCGCGCGAATGATCGAATCGGGCGAGGACCCGCTCTACATCGCGCGGCGGCTTATCCGCTTCGCGTCGGAGGACATCGGGAACGCCGATCCGCGGGCACTCTCGATTACCGTGGCCGCGAAGGATGCGGTGCACTTCATGGGCATGCCCGAAGGCAACACGGCGCTGGCGCAGGCCGTGATTTATCTGGCCGTCGCCGCGAAAAGCAACGCCGTGTATCGCGCGTATCAGGACGCCGCCGAGGCGGCGTCACAGGAGATCGCCGAACCGGTGCCGCTGCACCTTCGGAACGCGCCGACGAGGCTGATGAAGAATCTGGATTATGGCAAAGGCTATCGATACGCCCACGACGAAGAGGAAGGCGTCGCACGCGGAATGGAATGCCTGCCGCCGGCACAGGCAGGCCGCCGGTTCTACGAGCCGACCGAACGCGGGCTCGAGGCCGAGATCAAGAAGAAGCTCGACGAGCTTCGGAAAAAGCCGTAACCGCTACTTTAGCCGGCGCAGCATTTCGGCGCGCAGCGGCAGGATGAACGAGAACCGGTAATCCCCCTGCATCCGGCCGATCGGGATGCCCACCAGATTGCCGTCGCGATTGAGCACCCCGCCGCCGGAGACGCCGGGGTGGCCGTCGGTCAGACACGTCACCAGGTCGTTTTGCGTCCGCTGACCCACGTAGCCGGTCGCGAGGATGATCCCCTTGGAATAGTCGTTGCCGAGACGGAAGATGGGGTCGGCGAAATCGAACGTGTAGTCGAGGTCGACCTTGAGCGCAGGCAGGTCGAGCGGCTCACGCACCTTGATGATCGCCCAGTCCCCCGGATCGACTTCGGCGCGCGCGTCACCTGCGTCCACGACCTGTGCGGGGATCGCGCGTCCCTTATAGGTGATCTTGATCGATTGAATGTGCCGCGGATCGGCCCCGCCGTCCTGCCCGAGCGCCACGACCGCGTGCTTCACCGTGATGAAGTAGCCGTTGCCGAGATAGCCCGCGGTGCCATAGTTGCTCGACCCGTGATCGTCGTACGAGTTGAGCTCGACAAAGCTGTTGCGCCGCTCGCGCAGCAGAGTGAGCGGAAGCAACCCCATCTCGGCGGTCAGCTCGCGCTTCACGTCCGCGACGATGGCGGCGCGGCTCTCGTCGTCGACCATTGGCGTCGGCGCGGTAGGGGCAAGGCGACGCCCGGCCGTGCCTGCCGTTTCCTGAAGCTCGCGCTGTCGAAGCGATTCGATTTCGGCGCTGAGCGCGGCAATGCGCTGCTCGCTCGTCGCGTTCTGCCTGGCCGCCAGGTAATTCCCGAGGCCGAAGAACACGAAGGCGAAAACCATTGCCACAAACGCGGGTACGGCACGACGTGCAGACATACGAACTCCAAGTTCGGCAACTGAATGGCACCGCGCCCGGCGGTGCTTCCAGCTTTGCCGCGCCCCCCTGGGGCTGGCCTTTTTCGCTTGGACTTAAAAGTTTGCCGGGGTTGATCGGAATGTAGAACGACGCGGCCGCGCAGTCAAGCGCAAATCTTACACGATCAAGGATTTACGTGCGAATTTCAGCGCCGAAGCGTCTGCATGGGATCAATACGGGTCGTCGCGAGCGCAGGAATATAAGTCCCGCTTATGCTGACTGCGCTCAGGAGCGCTCGATCATTTCTTCCCGAGCCATTGAATGGCGCCCAGCAACTGACGTTGAAAGCGCGCGTCGCGCCAGGTCTCCGGAAAATGTCCGAGCGCATTGTAGTAGGAGCGTCCTGCCCCGATTGTCTGCGTCCACGCGAGCGGATAGTCGCCCGATGCGTTGACCGATGCGGAATCCAGCCGAAGGAGCACCTGGACGTGCGGCCGCGGATTCTCGCGAAACGTATAGAACTCTTCGTTGATGGTGAATCCGCCGCCAAGACCCGAGGTTGCCGGGTGGTTCTGATCTTCGACAATGACGCCCGCAGTCTGCGTCCACGGATGCTCCTTGAAGTAGGCACCGACGAATCGGCCGTAATCGGACCAATCGTAGAGCGTGTCGGCGGCGCTGTGGACACCAAGAAAACCCTTTCCGTTCGAGACGAACTCGACAATCGCGTTCTTCTGATCGGCGTCGAACGGAAGCTCGCCGCTGGTGAGGGCGAAGAACAGGACATCGTAGGCAGCGAGAGACGAGCGGGTGATCGCGCCGACGTCTTCGGTTGCAGTGACGGTGAACTGCCCGGTGGAAGCCGCGAGCGTGACCATCGTGTCGCGCGCCTGCGGAATCGAATCGTGGCGAAATCCGGTCGTCGCCGTGAGCATCAGCACCCGAATTGGCGTCGGAGATGGCGAGTTGGACAGGGTCGCGGGCGCGGCCGGCTGCGATGAACAGGCGGCGCATGCCGTCATCGCCGCCAGCAGGAGGAACCTGAGCACCTTATCCCTCCCAGTTCACCGCATCCCCTATTGCCACTTCGCCGCCGTCCAGCACCTGTGCGTACGCGCCGCCGCGCCAGTCGGCCCGCATCGCGTCCTGCAATCCGGCGACCGCTTCCTCCATCCGTTCGCACGGTTTCGTTTCGCCACCGATCAGCAGGCGAACCGATCCGACGCGCAGCACCCGGCCGCGCGAGTTCTCGAGGCGCGCGCCACTGATCATGAGATTTGCGCGCCGAGCCGCCGGATCGATATGCGTCCGCATCTGGTCGACCAACTCGTCCCAGCGCTCGCGCTCGATGATCGTGACCTGGCGATAGCGACCGGCGCGTGCGCTTCCGACCAGGCCCGCCCCGGACTCGAGCACTGCGCGCTCGACCGGATCCATGGGACCCCGATGCGTGCGCTTCAACCAGATCGCCTCGAGCCGCCCCATCACTTCACCGCGTACCCGGCGACCGCAAACCCGCGGAATTCGCCGGTGTCGTCGAACGACCCAAGCCCGACGCGCCCCGCGCGAATCGACGTATCCGAGGCTTTCAGCGACGGCTGATCCACGCCGTCGACGAACACCTCGATTCGCCCCGTCTCCCCGTCGCGCTCGAGCCGAACCCGGTGCCACGCGCGATCGGTCAGCTGCGGCGCGGCCTTCCCGTCGTCGATACGGCGGCGATCCTTTCCATCGACGAGGAAAATGCCGTTGTGGACGGGGTCGGTGATCCCGGCGAGGTGGACGTAATAGAACCGCGTCGGCGACACGTAGTCGAAGATGATTTCCAGATCCCGATTCTTGACCTCCAACGGTGCGGTCGAGCGCATTTCGACCTGCACGGTTGCGCGGACGAGCGGCTGCGATTGCAGAACGGCCAGCGCCGCCGGGCGCCGGATCGGGCCGCCAGGAATGCCGGCTTTCGCCAGGACCAGCATGCCTCCCGCGACTTCCCACGTGCCGTTGCCGTCGAGCGTGAATTTCGTGAGCGCCTCGGGCGCGTTCAGATCGGGGCGCGCGGAAAATGATTCCTGCGCAAACGCGACTCCGCCAAGTGCGACAACAGTGGCCAGCACACAGATTCGCCTCATATCAGTCCTTCATGAGATGACGGTCGTAACCCGCGCGCACGAGCTGTTCGTACGCGTCCCAGACATCGTCCGGAATGTCCTGCGGAATCTGG
>JBKPTT010000034.1:0-4735 GCA_046735635.1 Acidobacteriota bacterium
GGTGGTGAGCGCGTTCCTGTGCCTCTGGACGTTCCGGCAGGTGGTGGTCGATCCTCGTCGCGGCGCCCAGCCCTGGGCGCTCGCCGGCGCCGCCGCCGGATTCATGCTGCTCGTGCACATCCGCAACGTTGGGATTGTCGCCGCGCTGTTGGTGCTGGCGCTCGTCCCGCTGCGGCGCGCACGTGCCGCGGAGCGGGCAGCCTTCTTCTTGCCAATTGCGGCGTGCGCCGTCGTCAGGACAGCCTTGAATTATCGCTTCTGGGGCACGCTGGTGACAGGGCCGCATGCACACGCGGGCACGTGGCCAGGCGCTTCGGAAACGCTTCGAATCACGCTGACGCGTCTTGCGGGCTTGCTGGTGGATCAGGAGTTCGGGCTGCTGATTTACGCGCCGGTGTTCCTGCTGGCGATCGCCGGCTTCGTCGTGCTGGCCAGACGTCGGCCCGAAATTGCGCGGGGGCTTGGAGCGGTGACCGCCTGTTACGTTCTCACGATCATCCTGCCGATGACGAACGTGCAGGGCTGGACGGGCGGCTGGTCGCCGGCGGCGCGATTTCTGGCGCCCGTCGTGCCGCTGCTCGGCATTGCCCTCGCAGCCGTGATTCCCGCGCTGCCGCGCGTCCTTGTCGCCGTCTTCATCACATTGCAGATCGGGATCGACGCCTATGCGTGGCAGCACCCCAAGAACCTGTGGAATGACGGCGACGGCGTTGCGGCGATCTGTGCGCGCGCGGGTGCGCCGGTCTGCGGGTATCTGCCGTCCTTTACCGCGCGCTACCGTTAGGGGGAACAAACGTGTGCGTCGTCGCATCCCACCGGAATGCGCAGTTCCCCGTGCCGGGTCTCGCGTACGCCGTGACCCCCGCACCACCGAGCGCTTCGCGCGCCCCATTGGCGAACAGATACGCGCCGTCGACCGACTCGGGCAGAGCCTCGACGTAGGCCAGCGAGCACGATCGGAGTCGAACGTCCGAGCTCGCGGCGACGAGGACCATGTCGCGCATCGCGGCTGCGCGCACCCACGGTTTGAGGTGTTGACCAACGCCCCATGCATTCGCGCAGCCGAATGCGATCAGCACGCTGGCGGCTGCGATGCGCGCGCGCGGCATCCGGGCCGCGAGGTCCGACGCGGCAGCGACCATCACGGCAGCCCACCCACAGGTTGCGAGGTACAGATATCGGGAGCCTTCGAGGTGCGGACCGACCTGGAAGAAGGCCAGCAGCGGCACGATCGACGCGACGACCCACACGCTTCCCCCGAGCGAAACGGCCGACTGCCATCGAGGTCCGCGATTGATGAAAAACGCGGAAATCAGCGCGATCAATGCGAGCGCATACAGCGGTCGGATTACGCCGAGTAGCGGGTCGTTCACGTGCCAGGGCGCGGCGAGCGCTCCAAAGCTGTCGAACACCAGGCGCTGCACCCGGTAGCGCGTGAACCCGGACACCTCCACCGCTGTTGCCGATCGCAGCCGCAGCACTCCGAACGCCACCGCCACACTTGCGACTGCCACGGTGTCGATCGCCCATCGCCTCGAGACGGAACGTCTGACGGCAGCATCGATGACGAGCAGCAGCGGCAGGACGACCGCGGTCTCCTTCGACAGCAACGCACCGATCGTGGTGGCCAGCAGTTGAATCCGATCGGGCCATCCCGTGTGCGGCCGGCGCGCGATGAGTACGGCGGATAACATGAATGCGGTTGCGAACAGATCGAACGTACCGGCACACCATGCGACGGCTTCGGGACCGAGCGGCGCCGCCAGAACGAGGATGGCGGCCAGTCCCGGCCACCACCGCCCCGGGACCCAGCCGGAAACCACCCGCGCCGTCAGATAGGCGTTGGTCGCATGAATCACGATGTTGAGAAGGTGCAGCGTTGCTGGACCACCGTGAAGATGGACGATGACCACCCAGACCAGGAGCGGGAGCGGCCGGAACAATTGCGGAGCGACCTGACTCACATCGGATGCGAGCGCGTGCTGAAAGAGGATGAAATCGTCGGAGAGAAGGCCGATGTGCAGCGCCCGCCAATACAGCGCAAGTGCACCGACGAGCAGAGCGATCCAGAATCCCGATCTCAATCGCAGCGCCGCAACATCATTTCCGTCGTCGTCGACGTCCGCTGCGAATCGATAAACGAACCCCACGACCGCGAGGAGCAAGGCCGCGCTCTCGATGTGCGGTCGTCGGATCACGCCGGCGCCGTCGTGATACCGGGTGACGAGGTAGCAGAGCCGCGCGGCAGTCAGGAGGACCACCGCGGCGCCGACGCTCCGAAGAGTGAGGCGGTGAGTGCGGATTGGCCGGGATTGTTTCATACTTTTGCCTCATGTGCGACCACGTGCGACCGGGCCTACGTGATAGCATCCGACGGGATCCCCGACTCAAACTGAAGAGGTGTATCTGAATGACCGCGCGGCGTGTGCTGCCGGCGCTCTTGCTGTTGTTCGTTGGAAGCGGATGCGCGGCGCTGATTTACGAAATCGTCTGGTTCCAGCTGCTGCAGCTGGTCATCGGGTCGTCAGCGGTTTCCATGGGCGTGTTGCTCGGTACGTTCATGGGGGGCATGTGCCTCGGTAGTCTCGTCCTGCCCCGCGTGATCTCGGCGCGCGAGCATCCACTGCGAGTGTATGCGTATCTCGAGCTTGCGATTGGCGTGGCCGGGATCCTTCTTCTGTTCGGCATGCCGCTGCTCGGCGGAATCTACTTTCATTGGGGCGGCGGCGGCATCACGGGGATCCTGCTGCGCGGCCTCGCTGCGGCGATTTGCCTGCTTCCTCCCACGCTCGCAATGGGAGCGACGCTGCCCGCGATGTCGCGGTGGGTCGAGTCCACACCAGAAGGCGTCTCCTGGCTCGGGTTCTTCTACGGCGGCAACATCGCGGGAGGCGTGATCGGCTGTCTGCTGGCCGGGTTCTACCTGCTGCGGGTACACGACATCGCGGTCGCGACCTATGTAGCGCTTTCGCTGAACGTCCTCGTTGCGGGCCTTGCGATCTTCATCGCCGCCCGCGCGCCTTACGACGTCGTCGTCAGCCCGAAACCGCTCGAGCGCGCAACGGGGGCGTGGGCGGTCTATGTCGCGATCGGCTTATCGGGACTCACTGCGCTCGGCGCAGAAGTGATCTGGACGCGAATCCTGTCGCTTCTGTTCGGCGCAACCGTATACACGTTCTCGCTCATCCTCGCCGTGTTCCTCCTCGGTCTCGGGATCGGCAGCAGCCTGGGATCGGCGCTTGCCGGCCGCATTGCTCGTCCGCGCCTCGCGCTCGGGTGGTGTCAGATGCTGCTCTGCGTCGCGATGGCATGGACCGCGTACATGCTCACGCAATCGCTTCCGTACTGGCCCATCAACCCTTCGATCTCGACGAACCCGTGGTTCAACTTCCAACTCGACTTCGTACGCTGCCTGTGGGCGGTGCTGCCCGGTACGATCCTGTGGGGTGCCAGCTTTCCGCTGGCGCTCGCGTCGGTTGCATCGGGCGGTAAGGATCCCGCGCGCCTCGTGGGCGGCGTGTACGCCGCGAACACGCTGGGTGCGATCATCGGATCGGTGGCCGCAAGCCTGCTGCTGATTGTCTGGCTCGGCAGCCAGCGTGCGCAGCAGGTCCTCGTGATCATCTCCGCGGTATCGGCGCTGCTGATGCTCGAGTCTGCCGCTGCGGAAGCGGAAGCGCGGAAGTCGCGTTTCCAGTTCGCCGGCACGCTGCTACTGGCCGCCGCAATGGGCGGCGCGGTTCTCCTCGCGCGTTCAATCGACAAGGTTCCCGGGATCCTGGTGGCTTACGGCCGGTACGCGGCCACGCGCATCGGCGAAGCGGACATCATCTACGTCGGCGAAGGCTGGAACGCGTCGGTGGCCGTCTCGCGCCTGTCCAACGGTGTACTGAATTACCACAACGCCGGGAAGGTGCAGGCGTCGAGCGAACCACAGGACATGCGGCTGCAGCGGATGCTCGGTCACATGACGACGCTCATTCCGAAGACCGCCGAATCGGTGCTGGTCATTGGGTGCGGCGCCGGCGTCACGGCTGGAGCCGTCTCGGTCGACCCGAACGTGAAGCGGCTCACGATTGCCGAGATCGAGCCGCTCGTTCCGAGCGTCGTGTCTCACTACTTCGCCCAGCACAACTTCGACGTCGTCGCCAATCCGAAGACCCACGTCGAGATCGACGACGCACGGCATTTTCTGCTCACGACGCGTGAGAAATTCGACGCGATCACGTCGGATCCGCTCGATCCCTGGGTGAAGGGCGCGGCGATGCTCTACACGAAGGAATTCTTCGAGACCGTGAAGTCGCATCTAAAGCCGGGCGGGGCCGTGACGCTGTTCGTGCAACTGTACGAGAGCAATACCGCCGCCGTGAAGAGCGAGATCGCGACATTCCTGGACGTCTTCCCGGGCGGCGTCGTCTGGGGAAATACGAACAACGGCGCCGGGTACGACCTCGTGCTGCTCGGCCAGGCCGAGCCCACGCGGATCGACGTCGAGGCGGTGCAGCGCCACCTGAACGAGCCGTCCATGCAGCCGGTCGCACGGTCGCTCGGCGAGATCGGGATGTACTCGGCGATTGATTTGTTCTCGAACTACGCAGGCATGAAAACGGATCTGGCACCATGGCTCGCCGATGCGGCCATAAACCGCGATCGCAACCTTCGGCTGCAATACCTGGCGGGGATGGGGTTCAATCTGTATCAGAGCGAGGCGATCTATGCCGACATGCTGCAGTAC
>JBKPTT010000035.1:0-12685 GCA_046735635.1 Acidobacteriota bacterium
GGTAGAGGCAATGTCCTCCCAGACAGCCGACTGGTCGGACATGGGCACACCGCGATCGACGATCGATCGCGTGACCTGCGCGACGCGTTTCGCGCGCCCCGACGCGTATTGCGTGCGCGGCGCTGCAGAGAACGCGCGCGACCGCGCAGACCAGCGGCCCGATTCGACGCACGACACCGGAATGGTCAACGTCGTCTGGGCGGGTACGAGGATGGTCAGATTGACGATGCGGTTCTGCTTCGCGCCGACGAGCTCCTGCCCGTCGATGATGAGGACAGGCAGCGTTCCGCGATTCACGAAGCGCAGCTCCGGTACGCTGCCTTGTTTCGAGACTTCGGTGATCTCTGCCGTCCCGGACGCGAGCGCAACGTCGAGGAGGACGTAACCGGAATCCAGGACGCGTCCGCCTTCGCCGGCGCCGCTGTTCGCGCTGGCGGAGGCGGGGGATCCGGGATGCGGTTCCTTTGCCAGCAGCGGCACCATCGTGAGGTTCTCGAAGGTGACCGCCGGAGCGAACGTGATTGCAGCGAGTGGGGATTGAATGGGATTCATGGTCCGCACCTACTGCCTGGTCATCGTGAACGGCGTGTTCGTGTAGCCCGACCCGTTCACGACACCGGTGATCCGGCGCCCACTCGAGTCCATTGTCCCCGTGAAGGTGAAGTCCGAGAAGATCGCCTGTTTGTAACGCAGCTTGACGTTGCCGTTCGCGTCGATCGTGTTCGCAACCGCAGGATCGAGCCGGCCTGGGCCGAGCTGGTCCGAGTAGTCGCCCGTGATCGCAGTCCCGTTCTGCGTGAGGTTGGACGTGAACACCCAGGAGCTCCACGTACCCGTCCATCGTCCGGTCATGCCGCCCACGGTAAACGTGCGTGTGTCGGTGGCGGTGGCACCCTTGCTGTCGGTGACGGTGATACGCGCGGTGCCGCTACCTCCATTCGAAAACGTGATCGTGCCATTGGTGCCGGTGAACGGATTGCCTGCAACATCCCACGCGTAGGTGATCGCATCGTCATCCGGATCGGACGCAGACGCGTTGAACGAGAACTGCGTCAGCTGCGCGATCCCGAACGTCGGGGCGAAGTTCATCGAGTTGATCACCGGCGCGCGATTCGTCGGCGCGGGCGTCGGAGTGGGAGTGGTCAGAGTAGAAGGGGCCGACGACGACGACCTGCTGCCGCCGCACGCGACCGACACGACGAGAACGACGACGGGGAAAAGGTACCTGGTCTGCACGATGGTGACCTCCAGTCGGCGGGCAGTGCACCCGCGTCACTCGTGCAGCGTAAGGAGAGGGTGTGGACAGGGGTGGTCTCACATTGTCGATTGCCGGTTGCCGATTGCCGATTTGGATTGCAGATTGCCGATTGCAGGTTGAATCGCCGATTGCAGGTTGAATTGCCGATTGCAGGTTGAATTGCCGATTGCAGGTTGAATTGCCGATTGCAGGTGATTGACGGTTGCAGATTCTGCAAAGTGCGCCGCGGGCTGGGAGCGGCGATTCTGCCACGCTGTCGCGCTGCGGCCGACGATGCTAGGATGGTGACGCGCATGAAGATCGTCGATCTGAAGAAAGAAATGGACGCGCGGTTCGAGCAGGTGGACACGCGATTCAAGCAAGTGGACGCGCGGTTCGAGCGGCTCGAACGGGCACTCGCGACCGAGCATGAAACCACGCGCCGGCACATGGACGTCCTCATCGAGCAATGCAGGGCCGAGATCCGGCTCGCGCTCGAACGATGGGCCGCGCACGACCGTCGCATGGACGATCTCCAGGCGTCGAACGCGCGCGACCACGCGGCGTTTATTCAGTGGCTCCAGAACCATGAGGTTCGCCTCACCGCGCTCGAGAATCCCACCGGCTCACCCACCCGACCGCTCCCCCGCTGAATCTGAACTCCGGCACGATCCCGGCGCCCAGGCGAAGGTAAAACGTATGACCGGACCTGTCACGGCCGGCCGTTACCATGCGCCCATGGCGCGAAACTCAGAACTGATTCGCCAGTGGGAAATCCTGCGGGACATCGATGCGGCGCGCACGGGTCTTGGGGTGCCGAAGCTCGCTGCGCTGCGGCACGTCCATCAGCGCACCATCCGCCGCGATATCGAGGCCCTGTCCAAGGCCGGCTTCCCTCTCTACGACGAGAAGGTCAACGGCACGTCGATGTGGAAGCTCCGCGCGCGGCCGTTCCGCGCGCTCGAGGAGACTGGCCTCAGCGTGACCGAGCTCTGCGCGCTGTATTTCAGCCGCACGATGATCGCTACGCTGTCCGGTGCGCCGTTTCTCGATGATGTCGAGCGCGCGCTGGCAAAAATCGAGCGCGCGCTGCCGGCGGCATGCCGCAAATACCTCGACGCCATCCCGACGCTGGTCAAGGCGAAGACGATGGGGCGCAAGAAAACCGACGAAAGGAAGATGCGCGAGCTGGTCGCGCGTGCGATGGACGCGTCGCTGACGCATCGCCGCGCGCAGATGCGCTATCACTCGGTCTCGTCCCGACGCACGAAAGAGTACATCGTCGAGCCGCTGCGCGTGTCGTATGCGTTCGGCGGAATCTACCTGACGGCGTTCGTCCCCGAATACTCGGAGACGCGAAACTTCGCGCTCGAACGCGTACGCACGCTGACGATTCTCGACGAGTGCTTCGACCCGCGGCCACTGCCCCCTGAGCCGTTCGCGAATTCGCTCGGCGTAAACAGCGGCAGCCCGGAACTCGTCGAAATCGAATTCGACGCCGACGCGGGGGAATACGTCGCCGAGCGGGAATGGCACCGATCGCAGGAGCTCGTGCGCCGCGAGGATGGATCAATGCTGCTGCGCCTCTGCGTCTGCGACGACCGTCCGCTGCGAAGCTGGATCCTCGGCTTCGGCGCACACGCCCGGGTGATCGTGCCGGTGCGACTCGCGCGCGCGGTCGCGAGCGAACTCGAGGCGGCACGCGACAGATACGCAACACGCAAGTTCGAGATGCTCAGGATCGACGCGCTCCAAGCCTCATGATCGTTCGGTGTCCGGGCAGCCTCACCGCGAATTCTCGTGATATCCTCTCCGCCTTCCCGGAGGTGTCATGACGACGGTTGCCGTTCCGCAGACGAGGCAGCATGCGCACGCGCATGCTGTCGGCAGTTACGATCGCGTGTTTTATGGCGGCGTGGCCGTAACGATGGCGGCGATGGCCGTCGTCGGATTCGCGCCCACCTATTACCTGCGGCTGTTCAGCGGTGGTCCGACCGCGACCATCAGCGGCGGTCCCTTTACCGGCCTCGTTCACCTACACGGCGCGCTCTTCACCGCATGGGTTGCGCTCTTCATCGTGCAGACCGCGCTCATTTCCGCGCGACGCGTGGCGGTCCATCGGCGCGTGGGCGTCGCGGGCGCCGTGCTGGCCGGCATGATGGTGATCGTGGCGTCGATGACTGCGCTTGGGATGGCGAAGCGCGGCGCGGCTCCTCCGGGAATTGGGCCGCTCGCGTTCCTGGCGATTCCTCTGTTCGACATGGTGATGTTCGCGACGTTCATCGCCGCCGCGCTCGTGCTCCGACGCAAGAAGGAGGCGCACAAGCGTCTGATGCTGCTTGGTTACATCAGCATCATGGGGGCGCCCGCCGCGCGCCTGCCCGGAGTGTTGCCATACGGGCCGTTCGCGTTTTACGGAATCGCGTTCGTGTTTCTGCTGGCTGGGATTCTGTATGACGTCGCCTCGCGCCGGCGCGTGCACCCCGCCTATCTGTGGGGAGGCGCGCTCCTCGTCGCGTCGGTGCCGCTGCGGCTCGCGATCTCCAGCACAACCGCCTGGACCACCTTCGCCCAAATGTTAACGAGATGAATGGTGCTGCCTTCTCCCGCTGAGGCTTACCTCGGCGGCGGGTTCAACGAGTTCACGTAAGAGGCCGCGGGCGAGCGATTTGCAACGGCAGTCGTCAAGGAGCAAGTCCGATGATCAGCCGAAACACTACTGTATTGCTCGCATCATTTGTACTCTGTCTCGCGACCGCAGCGTCCGCACAGCCGAGGTGGGGTCGCGAACGCATGCCCCAGAACGGTGCATGCTTCTTCTCCGACAGAAACTTCCAGGGCGACCATTTCTGCGTGCGGCCAGGTGAACAGCTCCCCACGCTCCCGAAGGATATGAGCGACAAGATCTCATCCATCCGGTTGATGGGCGCCAGCGAGGTCACCGTGTACCGCGACGCCGGCATGCACGGCCGCTCGGCGCGGTTCATGGGGGACGTCGAAGATCTGAAGCGAGAGGGATGGAACGATCAGATCTCCTCGATCGATGTCGCGTCTCGACGCTACAGCGGACCATGGCGGCCCGATAGCATGCCGGTCTGGGGACGTGAGCAGGTGCCGCAGGAAGGGGCCTGCTTCTACGAGGACAAGAACTTCCGCGGCCGCTACTTCTGCGCGCCGCGCGGCGCCACGTACAAGGAAGTCCCGGAAGGATTCAACGATCGCATCTCGTCGATTCGCGTGTTCGGCGGCGAAGTCATACTGTTCCAGGATCGCAAGTTCCACGGTAAGTCGACGGAGGTGCGGAACGACGTCACCAATCTGAAGGGGAAGTGGAGCGACAAGGTCTCGTCGATTCGAGTGTTCTGACGTCCAGGAGGGGGCGCACCGTTATTCAACGCGTCGCGCCCTCTGCTCGACGCCTCCCTGCCACACGCGGGCTTCCGTGACCTTTCCGGAAGCATCACGCACGAACTCGATCCGGACGTCCGCACCCAGAGCGAAAAAGGCAGTCGCAGACTCGGGGAGCAGCTCGAGGCGCCCGCCTGCGTTCGCGAACAGCTTTCCTCCGTCCGTTTCGATCGAAACAATAACCGGCGGCGAACGAACAGGAATTGCGTATCGGCCTGCGAAGTCCTTGTACGTGGACGGATCGGCCGTCCCGAGCGTCCGCTCGATCGGGGCAAACCCGGGCCATCCGTACTCGCGCGCGACGGCACGAGCCACAGGATCGAGGAGCGCGCCGCCGCGTTCGGAGTTGGTCATGACGACGAGCCCCGATGGGACGTCTTTGAACGCGGTCAACATGCACCGGAACCCCTCATTGGATCCGCCGTGGCCGAATCGCATGTCATGCCCGGTGCCAGTCACCTGAAGACCGAGACCGTAAGCGCTCATCACGGGCCGGAGCATCTCGGTCGCAAGCTCTCGCGACATGATCGGCTGCCGGGACGTTCCGTCCGCCATCTGCTGCACGGCAATCGCAAAACGCGCGAGGTCTTCCGGCGTCGTCCACAGGCCCGCGGCCGCCTGCTCGGGATAGGTATGGAAACGTCCGGCAACGGGACTTCCCGAGGGCCCGTACGCGGTCGCCGCCTTGTCGCGAAGAGCGGCCGGAATCGGCTGCGCGTACGTGCTGTGCGACATGCCAAGCGGCCCGAGGACCAGCTCCTGCGCCACCGCGGCGAATGGCTTCTTCGTGATGTCTTCGATCGCGAGCTGGACGACCTCAAATCCACCGCCCGCATATCGCCACGTGGACCCGACCGGAATGTCTACGCGCACGGGCGGCGTGTTCGCAGGCTTCGTCCCATCGAGGAGCTGGACGAGCGTCGGCACGTCCGCAGTGCTGGCGTACCCGGGAAAGCCGGAGACCGTCACACCAGCGGTGTGCGACAGCAGGTGTCTCAGCGTGACCTTTTGCTTCACCGTGAACTCGTTGTCGGGCAGCTTCCAGGACGCGAGATATGTATTGATGTCCTGGTCGAGCGACATCAGTCCGCGCGACACCAACGCGAGCGCGACGGCGGCCGCAACGGGCTTGCTGATGGAGGCGGCCTGAAACCGCGTCTCCGCGTCGGCGCGCCTGGCTTCGGCGACGTCCGCCATGCCCCACGCGCGTGCCCACAGGATGCTGCCGTTGTCGAACACCGCGATGCTGACCGCAGGGGTGTTGAGCTCTCGCATCCGATCCTCGAGCTTCGACGTGGGGATCGGCTGCCCTTTGAGAACAACCGGCGGAATGAGCCCGCTCTCGATACGCTGGATACGCTCGTCGACGGCATTCTGCGCCGCGGCCGCCGCAGCGGCGGCGACAATGCCCCCGAGGACGATCAGCGCACGGATTCGTGTCATCTCAACGCCTCCAGAGGGCGCAGCATACCGTATCTAATCAGCCTATACCGCTGCCTGCGTACGGAAACCGGGTCGGAGCGGCGGCGTTCGGCACCACGTGCCGCCGCATCGCGGCATCGCACACGGCATACCCCCAGTTGATCAACCGTTCCTGGAGAAGTCCATCGATACGCTTCAACCGCGTCGGAGTCTGGGCAAGCGTCATCGTCTTCTCCTCCGGCGACGGCAGCACGTCCGGCAAGCCGTACTCGGCGATGCCGGTACGGATGCCCCAATAAGTGCCTGCGCGCTCGCCCATCTCATACGCGCGGATCAGCTGTCTGACGCGAAGGCTTCTGACCTGGTTGTCGATAATGTCGTTGATCCGTAGCCCGTGGCGCGCCCAATCGCTTGGAGGATCCGGCTGCGGCTGCATCTTGCCTCCGCCGTTGCTCACGAGCACCGTCTTGTATTTCTTCCACGCCGTTTCCAGACCGAGGTTGTCGTAGACGCCGCCATCGGACAGCACGGCCTCCGACAGGTATGGCTCTTTGTGGAGATCCTCCGAAGCGTTGCCGCTCGGGGGAGCCCACTTGGCCGGATCGAGCTCGAGCTTCAACGGCGAAAGCACCGGAGGAAACGCGGACGACGCTGCAACGGCAACGGCGATCTCGACGTCGGGATTCGGCATGGTTCCGACGCGATAGTCGGCGATAAACGGTCGCGAGAATCGGAACAACGCTCCGGTCTGGACACTCGTCGCGTTGATGACGAACCGAGGCGGATCGGGTGGCAGCGCCTGAAGCGTCGCGTCGCCGAACAGATATTTTCGATAAGCGTCCACGACCTTATCCGAGATCGTTCCAGGCAGCAGGATCCCGCCCAGAATGGCACCCTCGTCGATCGTCCTGCTCGCAAGCGCGCGAATGGGTTGCACGACCTCCGCGTCGAACGCTGCCGCGACACCGTTGCCGTCGAACGCGAGCTGGCCCCACTTGAGACCCAGCTGCCCCGCCGTGATGGAGCCGCCGGAAACGGAAGACACGCGCGTCAGCTTCGGCAGGAACCCGAGCTCGTTGAGTCTCCACAGCGCGCCGAGATGGAACAGCATCGCGCGATACCCGCCGCCCGAGAGACAAAGAGCGATCCCGTCCTGAGGGGAATCGAGATCGTCGTTCTCGGAGCCCGTGTCGACGACGGCGACAGGTGCCGCAGCGGCCTTCTGTGGCGTTACGCTTTTGTCCGGAGCAGGTGACATGGCCCCCCCTTGTTGGAGATCTTCCGCTTGCCTCCCGGAGCTTTCGTGCTTTCGCATTCCCACTGACTGGTAACAGGATAGATGTTCGTCTGCATGCAGGCGAGGGTTATGGCGGGAGGGGGAACCGCTGGTACGAATGCCTCGCTGGAGGAACGGCCGGCGCGAACCGGATCGTACGGCCAGGCTTACCGAACGACCGTGATGGGTACCTGCCTCGCCCACTGACCTGTGCGCGCCATGCGCACATCGAGCCAGAGATTCGTTTCGAGTGTCGGTGTCATCACGAAGTCGTACGTCTCGCCAACCGCGATGTATTGTGTGGCCAGGCGGCGTGTCTGCTGCGAATCAGGTAATGTGGCTCCATCCTTGGCCACAGGGGACCATTCAAGACACTCGAGCATCCGGTTGACGCTGACCATGACATCTCCGCTCGGAGTGATGTTGACGAACCGGAGCCGATTCGGAACCCCCGCCTTCAGCGTCAGCGCAGGAGTCGTAGTGCCGTTCACCACAACAGGCATGCGAGTGGGGCGCTTAGGGTCGACCGCACCTTGCTGGCCGAGCACGATCAAATGGTCGCGCGCGCCGTCGAACGTCTCCCCAGGCTCGAGCACGACGATGCCGCCGTAGAGCCCCGACGCGAGCTGATGGTTGTCGTGCGAGTGCGTGTGATACATGAACGTGCCCGCACGCGGCGGCGTGAACCGGACAACAGTCGATCCGCCCGGCGCAATCGAAGGCGTCGTGCTCGCGCTGTCGCCGCTGAAGCCGGCCACGCCGTCGTAGTAGCTCTCGAGCTCGATGCCGTGCCAGTGAACCGACGTGGACTCCGGCATGCGATTCTTCAACGTGATCTCGACCGGCTCGCCGCGCGTGAGCACGAGCATCGGCCCCGGGACCGTGATGTCTTGGGCCGCAGGTTCCTTGTCTCCCTGCTGCATTGCAAACGCATACGCGTCGTCCGGTTGGAAGAATCCTGGACTGCGATACATGACGAGCGTAATCGGACGCGCAGGCTTGGTCGCTGGAGCGGGCCCAACCGGGGCGCCCGTGACGGTGACTCCAAGGATCAGGCCGGCCATCGCCTTCGCGGGATCGTGGAACGAATGCTCGGCCATGCCGTCATTCGGCGGAATCCAGAACCGCGTCGTGGGCGTGATGTGTGCGAGCAGATGACAGTGAAACAGCCAATTACCAGGACGATCGGGCGTCCACGACATCTCCATCGTCCCGCCAATCGGCAGATTCTGCGTGACGACGCGCATCACCGCGTCCTTGCTGAACGCGCGATGCTGGAGCGTATCGCCGGTGCCGGTAACGTCGAAGTAGAACCCGTGCAGATGCATGGGATGAGTGGTCGCGCCGATGTTCACGACTCGCCATCTGTTCGTCTCGCCCGTGTTCGTCGTCAGCCGCTCGGTGTGGGGCCAGGAGTGGCCGTTGATGGCGAACGCGACTTTGCGTGTGGTCTCCGCGGTCGCGCGTTCCAGCCACTCGGTGATCACGAACACACGATCCGATGCAACCACGCCACGCGGATCCACAATCAGGGCGCCGCTCAACTGCGTATCCGACGCCTTACGCGAGACAAGCGTCGCACCCTCGACCGTCGATGCCCAGTAGGAGTAAGTCCCCGGAGCGCCCGCGATGAACTTGGTCCGACGGCTCTCGCCAGCCGGGACGGTGAGGGTCGTGTCCGCTGAAGCGGGGCGCGTCACAAGGCCGTGCACGGTGAGCGGATTCGCAAGCGTGTTGAGGATGGTCGCGTCGATCGTCGTCCCTTCCGGCACGCGAAGCAGCGGCCCAGGGATCAGCGCCGCCCCGTTCTCTTCGCGAAACGCCGCGACCGGGAACTCGGGTCCGTCGCCGTCCTCGGGCCGCCACCCGGCGCGGCTTGCCTCCAGCCGGACGGTCAGAGTGCCGTGAGTCAACGTTCCCGCGGCCGCGCGGTTGTCGTTCGTGACAGCCGCCGGAAGTGGCGGTTCGGTACCAGGAGGCGGCGCCGGCGCGGACGGCGGCGCCTGCTGCCACCCGAACGCGGCAACGAACACGAGACACGACATGCAGCTGTGATTCAGATTCATCGCGGGCCTCGAGAGAAGGTAGACACCTCGGCGGCGCCGCGGCAGAGCATGGGTGTGCGTTTCTCGAGTACCGGTCCTTAAGAAATCACGCGGTTCCGAAGCGCCTTGCTGACGGCTTCCGACTTCGTGTGCACGTGGAGCTTGTCATAGATGCTGCGGATGTAGTTGCGAACCGTGTTGACGCTGATGTTCATCTGCGCGGATGCGCCCTCGTAGCTATATCCGTCCGACAAGAACTGGAGGAGCCGCACTTCCTGTGGCGTCAGATGTTCGTCCTGCGAAGGTCGAGGGAGGCCCGCTTTCTGGAACGCGTTCACGACCTGGCGCGCGATCCCGGGCGACATCGGGGCGCCCCCCGACACCGCCTCGCGAATGGCGTCGAGCAATTTGGCGGGCGGAGTGTCCTTGAGCAAGTACCCGCAGGCGCCGTTGCAGATGGCCGTGAACACCTTCGACTCGTCCGCATAGACGGTCAGCATGACGATTTGCGCGCCGGGGAATCGCTCCTTCAGAAACGGAACGGCCTCAGGTCCTGGGAGGCCGGGGAGGTGGACGTCGAGAAGAATCGCGTCTGGCCCCGGCGCAATCATTGCGGCGAGCGCCTGCTCCACGCTCGCAAACACGCCAACACACTCGAATCCCGCAGTCAACCCGAGCAGCATCGCGAGCGCCTCGCGAAAGCCGCGATCGTCCTCGACGACGGCGACCCGGACGAGGGGCTGATTCATGGATGCACCTTCCGGCGAACTCTTACTGTTTTAATGAATCTGCCGGCGCGTCAGCCAGCGCATGTTCATGCGCCCCGCTACCTGCCTTTTGAGTGGAACCGTCATCGTCAACACGGTTCCCTTTCCCGGCGTGGAGTGCATCCGCAGTTCTCCGCCGAGTTGGCTCGCGCGCGCCGACATGTTGGCCAGCCCGCGGCTGCCCCGCGCCGCCGCAGCAGCGGGAGTGTCGGAGACGTCGAAGCCGCGACCGTCGTCCATCACGCGGCAACACAGGCGTCGATGATCGGCATCGATCTCGAGCAGCACGGATCGTGCATTTGCGTGGCGGGCGACGTTGTGAATGGCTTCCTTGAAGAACAGGAGCACGTGGCGCCGCTGCTCGGAATCGAGCACGATTCGACCGGCACCGTCGGCAATCTCCATGCGCCACGCCGTCCCGGAAGCCTCCAGAACGGATCCGGCGAACTGCCGCACGCGCGTCGCCATATCGGCGATCGTGTCCTGACGCGCGTCGATCGCCCAGACGATATCCCGAAGCGAGTCGACCAGAGACCGCGAAGACTCCGCAATCTCGGTCAAGGGTGTCGTGACCTCATCGTCTGCCGCGCGCAGCCGCTGACGGATCACCGCCGTGAGGATTGATACACGCGAGAGGCTGGCGCCGATGTCGTCGTGAAGATCAGTTGCTATCCTCGTGCGCATGCGCTCGATCTCGACCAGATGGCTCACACGATACCGATACCCGGTGTAGGTCATGAGTGCAAACATCGCGGTCGCAAACGTAATGAACCACCACCGCGTCCACACCGGGCGTGCGATGGTGAAGGTCACAGTCGCCGGCTCTGACCTGACGATCCCATTGGCATCGATCGCACGCACTTCGAACCGATACCGCCCAGGCGCCAGGCTCGCGTAGTGAACGGTGCGCTCGCTTGTTGCCTTGCTCCACTGCGAATTCAAGCCGTCGAGCCGATACTGATAAAGCAGCGGGCCGCCGATGCCGAAGAAATCAACGCTGACCTGACGCTGGTCGGCCGCGAGATCGAGGTGCGGCAGCGCGACTGCGCCAAGCTCCGGAACATGCGCAGCGACTCCCGCGACGCTCATGCCGCTGATCCACACTGACGTCGTGTGGCGTGAATCGTCGCGCGTGGGAACGAGACGCGACAGCTGGTGATTCGATCCAAACCAGAGCGATCCCGCCGCGTCGCGGAACGCAAGAGAACCCGCCATCACGCCGTCGGCACGCGTGTAATGTCGAATGGATCCGGTTAACGGATCGAGGCGATCGACGCCACGCCCGGTGACGACGTAAACACGTCCCCAGCGGTCCTCCGTAACGTTAAAAGTCTGGTTGCTCGACAGCCCGTCCGACGTTGTGTATCGCCGCGCGCGCGCGTTTCCGGACGGGTCGTCGACGCGAATCAACCCCGCTGTGTCGCTTGCGAACCAGAGCCGCCCGGATTGGTCGATGTGGACGCCGCTGGCGTTCGCGATGGATACGCCGCCCAGGCTCGTCACCACCTCAAACTGGCCCGCGCGGTAGCGAACGAGCGCCGTGCCGGCCAGCCAAAGACCGCCGGATGCATCTTCCGCGGCATCGACGACCCACGTGTCTGCGGGCCATCCGTCTTTGGTGGTGAACGTCTGTAACGAGTTCGTGCGGCGGCTCCAGCGAGCCAGCACCGGGTGGAAACCGGAATCGCTCTGGATCCAGACATCACCGGCGCGATCCTCGTACAGGAACTGCACCAGATCGCCATCGAGCCCATGAGCACGCCCGTAGACGGCTTTCGGTCGAGTGCGAGCAAGATCGTCAACTCGATGTGCCCGCGGAAAGCGATACAGCCCCTCGCCCGTCCCGAGCCATATGTCGCCATCGCGATCCTGCAGCGCGACACGTCGCCTCTCGTACGCGAACTGCGTGATGCGCTTGCCGAAGTTCGGCGAAATCCGCACGAACCGCTCGCCGTCGAACTTGGAAACCCGATCGTTGCCGAACATGCAAAGCGTGCCGGCGGTGTCAGTGAACACCGCACCGAGAACGGGCGTACCTAACCCTTCCGTCTCTCCGTAGATCGTCAAGCCGCTTCGAGCCAGCCGCAGAACACCAGCGGCTCCCGTGCCGATCCATAGATCGCCATCGCGATCCTCCACGAGCGCCGTGATTGTCGTCTCGGGCAACCCGTGCGCGTGCGTGTAGGTGCTGACAACCCGCGGCCCCGAATCGCGCTGTGGTGCGAAACGCGTGACGCCCATATCCGCCGCGACCCAAATGCTGTCGTCACGACCCTGCAACAGCGTGAAGACCCAGTCGCCTGCGAGGCCCGTCTGCGTTGTCCAGACGCGCGTTGCAGTACGTCGCCGATCTGCCGTGACGGCGAACTCCACGAGCCCAAGGCTCGTTCCGACCCACAGATTGTCTTCGCGATCGACGAGAAGTGCGTTCACACGACTGCTTGGCAAGCCATCCGCGGTGGTATACCGATCGACGTGCCCGTCGCGCGCTCGTCGATACAGCCCGGCGCTGCGGGTTCCCACCCAGAGT
>JBKPTT010000036.1:0-32451 GCA_046735635.1 Acidobacteriota bacterium
GCTGCACACAGTGACAGCAGTCGGAGCACCAATCGAATCGAGGCATCGTCGGTGAGGGAGCACGACGGGTGCCGCAGGCCGTCGCGGTGTTGGACCGCGCTAAGGCGTTGAAACCAAACGTCGGAACCTCGGCGATCACACGCCGTCAGTACGGGGGCGCTCCGTCATCCCGGAGAAACTCCGGCGGCCGGTCCTTACGCCTTCGACGGCACTGCGAGCGATGCCTGCCACTGCATGATCACGCGGTCGACGGTCTGTCCTGTCTCGAGCGGCCCGTAGCGCTGCTCGAAACCGACCCGCTGCAGCGCGTCTCGTACCTCGCCGTGTGCGTCGGCGAGGCGAAGCTCGATGTGCCGCGCACGCAGGGTACGGTGCAGCTCCGACAGCCATTCAGCGCCGGCCAGGTCGATTTTCGGTACGGCACCGAGGAAGAAGACTATCAGCCTGACGTCCGTGCCGCGTGCGCTCAGGAGCGCAAGGAGCTTCTCCCTGACATACTCGACGTTGAAGTACACGAGCGCCGACTCGCAGCGAACGACGAGCACGCCGGCCAGCCGCTCGTTCTCCGAGTCGCGCTGCAGATCCGCGAAGTAGGTCGTGCGCGGAATCCTTCCGAGCTCCGTCACCCGCGGGCGCGCAGCCTGACGGAGCAGCAGGACGACGGACACGGCGGCGCCGAGGAGCACGCCGTTGACGGGTCCGGAGCCGAGCACGCCGAGAAAGGCCACGAGCGCCGCGACGAGCTCCGAGCGGCCGAATTGGCGAATGCGAAGCCACGCTCGCACGTTCACGAGGCTCATGACCGCCGCGAGCACGATTGCTGCGAGAACGGGCTGTGGCAGATTCCGGAGGAGCCCGGATGCAAAGAGCACGACGAAGAGGGTAATCACCGCCGCGATCAGTCCCGAGATCGGCGTGCGCGCGCCTGCGCTCTCGTTGACGAGCGACTGCGACATGCCGCCACTGACCGGAAACCCGCGACCCAGGCCAGAAAGCAGGTTCGCGGCGCCAATCGCGAGAAGCTCCTGGTTCGCATCGAAGCGATAACCATGCTTCTGCGAGAACATGCGCCCGATGGCCGCGCTTTCGACGGCGCCGAGCACGAAGCACGCGAGCGCCACGGGAAGCAGCGCGTCCAGTTGATGCCGACCCAGCAGGGCCAGACCCGGTGTCGGCAGACCCTGCGGAACTTCGCCAAGCAGGCTGACGCCGCGCGCCTGCAGGTCGAGCAACGGCGCCGCCAAGAGCCCGCCAGCGACCACTACGAACGCAATCGGACGATGTTTCCACCACAGCTTTCCGGCGACGAGGACCGCGAGCGCGATCGCGCCAACGAGGAGCGCCGTACGATTCGTGTCGCCGAGATGCGCGATGAAGTATCCGGAGTTCTCCCAGAAGTCGCCGTGTGCTCCTTTGAATCCGAACAGCTTCGGCAACTGCGTGCTCGCGAGATAGAACGCGAGCCCCGACTTGAAGCCGACGAGCACGGTCTCGGAGAAAAAGCCGACGGCATTGCCGGCACGGACGAGCCACGCGATGCCCGCGATGACCGCAATCATCACCGCGACCCACGCGCTCAGTGCAGCATGCAGAGCCGCATCGCCGCCGCTCAATGCGCCAACCGACGCGCCGATCAACAGCGAGAGCGCGGAGGTGACCGTGACGACCGTGTGACGGGAACTGCAGAACAGCCAGAATGCCAGGCCTGAAAACAAACAGGCGTAGAGCCCTGCCTGCGCGGGCAGCCCGGCGAGCGACGCATCGCCGATGCCGGCGGGAAGCAGGTAGGCCGCGAGCGTCAGTCCCGCGACGAGATCGGGACGGATGGACCCTGCGCGATATTCAGGCAGCCATCGTCTGGCTGCCACAATGCTGAGCGGCGACGTGGCCAATACGGATGCCCTTTGGCGGTTCAGCGCAAGTGTCGATCCATCTGGCGCTGCGCGACTTGCGGCGTTCTTCCCCGATACCCTCCGGCATCCAAGAGGCACTCCGGTTTTCCGGAGGTCTCCGGCAGTCCACCCGCATCTCGAGCACGGCGCGACGGCGCAATTCTTCGTGATTCCGGGCTTTCGACGGCTTACGCGGTGTCCGGCATGCGGTACGTGGCGTGCTCTGATGATGCCCTCCACACGACGGCTCACTGCCAACTCTTTTCAGCGGGTGACTTCTATGAAACGCAAGACAGACGAAGCGAAACGACTCCTTCCCGACCTGGATATGAACCCGCCGCCGGACGGCCTCGATCGCCGCACGTTCATGATGCGCAGCGCCGTGGTGGGCGCCGCCACCGTGATGACTGGTGCCATGCCGTCGGCCGCGACGCTTGCCGCGCAAGCCGCGCAGCAGCCGAAGGGGGTCCCCAAGGCGCCGCCGCTGTCGCCGGACCTCCAGGTGGTGAAGAATGCGAAGGGCCCGGTGATGACCGTCGCGGACGAGTTCTACAAGGTGGGGCCGGGCCCCTCGAGCTCGCACACGATCGGCCCGATGCGCATCACGTATGACTTTTACCAGCGCGCGACGAAGCTGCCGCCGGCTGAACTCGCGAAAGCCACCGCGCTGAAAGTGCACCTGTTCGGGAGTCTCAGCGCGACCGGCCAGGGACACGGCACCGAGCGCGCCGCACTCGCCGGCCTCGTCGGCAAGGAACCGGCGACGGTCGAACCGGCATTCCTCGACGGCCTCGCAAGCAATCCCAATCAGACATTCGACGTGAAGCTCGGTGACAAAGCGATCAAGGTGTCGCTCAAGGACATCGTGTACGACGCGAAGGAGGGGAACTTCCATCACCCCAACACGATGATCTGCAAGCTGCTCGCGGGAACGACGCCGCTGCTCGAGCTGGAGTACTACTCGGTCGGCGGCGGGTTCATCGAGTGGAAGGGGTACCAGCCGCCGAAGAAGGGCCAGCCGAAATACCCGTACGCCACGATGAAGGAACTGCTCGCCCATGCCCAGAAGGACAAGCTGACAGTTGCGCAAGTCGTGATGGCGAACGAAGTCGCCGTCTCGGGAAAGAGCGAGGCGGATGTCTACGCGTTCCTCGACAAGATCAACACGGCCATGGTGAACACCATCAAGGCGGGACTGGAAGCGCCTCCGGGAGTCCTGCCCGGGCCGATCAAGCTGAAGACGAAGGCGGGCGAAGTCTACAAGCGCGCGATGGACGACGAGTACGAGAAGCAGCGCGGACTGGGCGTCGTGTCGGCGTACGCGCTTGCCGCGTCGGAGGAGAACGCGCGCGGCCATCTCGTCATCACGGCGCCGACGGGCGGATCCGCGGGCGTGCTTCCTGCGGTGGCGTACTCGCTCGGCGAGGGCGGACGCAAAATGTCGCAGGACAAACTGCGCAACGGATTTCTCGCGGCGCTGGCGGTCGGCTATCTGTGCAAGCACAATGCGACGCTCTCCGCCGCCGAAGGCGGTTGCCAGGCTGAGATCGGTGTAGCTTCGGCGATGGGCGCGGCGTTCATCGCGGAGGCGCACGGGTTCCCGCCGCAGGTCGTCGCCAACGCGGCTGAATCCTCGTTGGAGCACCACCTCGGCATGACCTGCGACCCGGTCGCCGGGTTCGTGCAGATTCCGTGCATCGAACGGTGCGCGTTCGGCGCGATCAAGGCGTGGACCGGTTTCATGATCGCGAGCAACGAGATTCCCACGAACCGCCGCGTCGACTTCGACGAGACGGTCACGGCGCTGGCGCTGACCGCCAAGGAGATGAACACCAAGTACAAGGAAACGTCAGAGGGCGGCCTCGCGGTATCCGTGGTGCTCTGTTAGCGCACGCGGCGTTGAATCGCGGAGGACCGTGGTGAAGACCGGCACCCGGACAGCGATGGTCGCGTGGCTGATCACCGCTGTCTACTACTTCTACCAATACACGCTGCGTTCGGCTCCGGCCGTCATGATGCCCCAGCTGTCCGCGACGTTCGGGCTGAGCGCCGCAGGTGTCGCCTCGCTCGCCGGTCTCTTCTACTTCGGGTACTCGCCGTTCAGCCTGGTCGCGGGCGCGGCGATGGACAGGCTCGGCCCGCGCCGAGTGGTGCCGGTAGGCGCCGCCGCTGTCGGGATCGGTGCCCTGCTGTTCGCGTCCGGCAATGTGGCGCTTGCCAACGTGGGACGCTTTCTGCAGGGCGCCGGCGGAGTGTTCGCGCTGGTCGGCGCCGCCTACATCGCGATGACGAACTTCCCCGCGTCGCGTGCGGCGACGCTGATCGGCGCGACGCAGATGTTCGGAATGGCCGGCGGGTCCGCCGGCCAGTTCGTCGTGGGTCCTCTCATCGCCGCCGGGATGCCGTGGAGCGCGTTCTGGATCGGCATGGGAGTGGCGGGGCTGGGCATCAGCGCGCTGCTCGCGCTGCTCTTGCCGCGTCCGGCTGCGTCGAGCGGGGATCAGTCGCCACGCGCCGCGGCACGCGCGTTCGCCATCGTCTTCAGGAACCCGCAGTCGATTCTCTGCGGAATCATCGCCGGGCTGATCTTCATTCCTACGACCATCTTCGACATGGTCTGGGGCGTGCGATATCTGCAGGACGCGCGCGGGCTGGACTACGGATCCGCGGTGCTGCGCTCGGCGACGGTCCCGCTCGGCTGGATCGTGGGCTGTCCGCTCCTCGGATGGATCTCCGATCGGCTGGGGCGCCGGAAGCCGGTCATCGTCGCGGGCGCCGCGGTCCTGTTCGGTTGCCTGGCGTGGATTCTGTACGGCCCCGCCGATGTATTGCCGCCCTATGTGCTCGGGCTCGTGGCCGGCATCGCGTCGGGGGCGGCCATGCTGCCGTACACGGTGATCAAGGAAGTGAATCCGGCGGAAGTGAGCGGCACGGCTACCGGGGTCGTCAACTTCGTGAACTTCACCTTCAGCGCGCTGCTCGGGCCGGTGTTCGCCGGGCTGCTCACGTCTGCCAGCGGCGGCGCCGAGACCATGGCGCTCGAGCACTTTCAGGTCGCGTTCAGGCCGCTGCTGTACGGCGTCGCGCTGGCCATCGTTCTCGCACTGCTCCTGAGGGAGACGGGGTCCGCCGTCAGGCGGCAGGTCCCGGCACACGCCGTAGGGATTCCATGATGAAAGAACCCGGAACCGGAAAATACGAACAACTGCTCCTGCGCTGTCGCAACCTTCCCCCGGTGGCCACGGCGATCGCGCATCCGTGCGAGGCCACCGCGCTCGCCGGCGCCATCGACGCGGGCACGAAGGGGTTGATCACGCCGATCCTCGTCGGGCCGGCGGCAAAGATTCGTGAAATCGCGAGCGCGAACCGGATTGATCTCGGCGGCGTGCGCATCGTCGATGCGGCTCACAGTCACGCCTCGGCGGCCGCGGCGGTTGCGCTCGTTCGATCGGGTGACGCGGAGCTCCTCATGAAGGGCAGCCTGCACACCGACGAACTGCTCGGCGCCGTCGTCGCGCGCGAAACGGGCCTCCGCACGGGACGCCGCATCAGCCATGTCTTCCTCATGGACGTGCCGACGTACCACAAAGTTCTGATCGTGACCGACGCCGCGATCAACATCGCGCCGACGCTCGAGGACAAGGTGGACATCTGTCAGAACGCGATCGATCTCGCGATCGCGCTCGGAGTGGCGCGGCCGAAAGTCGCCGTGCTCGCCGCGGTAGAGACAGTGAACTCGAAAATGTCCGCCACGCTCGATGCGGCGGCGTTGTGCAAGATGGCGGAACGCTCGCAGATTACAGGAGGGATGATCGACGGCCCGCTCGCCTTCGACAACGCGATCAGCAAGGAAGCCGCCCGGCGAAAGGGTATCGCCTCGGAGGTCGCGGGGGATCCGGACATCCTGCTCGTCCCCGATCTCGAAGCCGGGAACATCCTCGCCAAGCAGCTCACGTTTCTCGCGAACGCGGAAAGCGCGGGGCTCGTGCTCGGCGCGCGCGTCCCGATCATCCTCACGAGCCGGTCCGACAGCGTTCGCTCCCGAATTGCCAGCTGCGCGGTCGCGATGCTCGCGGCGCATGCGCGCCGGGAGTCGCTTCATGCAACCGCATAGGGAATCGTCATGGATGCTTTCGCCGTCGTACTGAACGCCGGATCGTCGAGCCTCAAGTTTTCAATCTACCGATGTCCGGAGCCTCAGGACTGGCGTGTCGACGTCCGCGGCCAGATAGACGGCATCGGAAGCTCGCCGCGGTTCAATGCTGTCGACGTCAATCGCCACACGATCGAGGATCGCGCGCTCGACGCGACCGTCAACGGCGCAGGCGCGGCGCTCGATGTGCTGGCCACGTGGCTGCGCGGCCGCTATCAGGATGCGCACGTGATCGGCGTCGGCCATCGCGTCGTCCACGGCGGCTCCGCCTACACGGGGCCGACACTCGTCACGCCCGAGGTGTTGAAGGACCTCCGCGATCTCGTGCCGCTCGCGCCGCTGCACCAGCCGCACAATCTGGCGGCGATCGACGCGGTGGCGGCACGACTGCCCGGCGTACCGCAAGTCGCGTGTTTCGACACCAGCTTCCACCGCACTCAGCTGCCCGTCGCGCAGCTGGTGCCGCTACCGGCCGAGATCCGCGCGCACGGCGTGCAGCGCTATGGGTTTCACGGCCTCTCGTACGAATACATCGCGTCGGTGCTCCCGAGTACTGCTCCGGATATCGCCAGCGGCCGCGTGATCGTTGCGCACCTCGGCAGCGGCGCGAGCCTGTGTGCGATGCACGGCGGCCGCAGCGTCGACAGCACCCTCGGCTTCACGGCGCTCGATGGCCTGTGCATGGGAACCCGCCCGGGTTCTCTCGATCCCGGCGTAGTCCTGTATCTCTTCCAGGTGCTCGGTCTCTCGCCGCGTGACGTCGAAACGATTCTCTACAAGAAGTCGGGCCTGCTGGGCATCTCGGGCATCAGCAACGACATGCGCGGCCTGCTCGCCAGCTCGGAGCCGGCGGCGCGCCTCGCGATCGACTACTTCGTCTATCGCGTCGCCAAGGAGATGGGCGCTCTGGCTGCCGTCCTCGGTGGCATCGACGGCATGGTCTTCACCGCGGGCATCGGCGAGCGATCCGCAGAGATCCGGCGCCGGATCTGCGAGGCGTCGCGATGGCTCGGCATCGACCTCGACGATGATGCGAATGCCGCGAGTGGACCGCGAATTTCCAGCGCGACGAGCCGGGTCTCGGCGTGGGTCATCCCGACAAACGAGGAGCTGATGATCGCGCGGCATACCGGAGTCGTGCTCGGGCTCGTCGACGACCGCCACGCTGTGGCAGGGGTTCCAAGGAGTATCCGATGACCGTTACCGTTACACCGACGGAAGCCGCGACCGGCGCCAGTTTGCCGTGGCGTGGATTTCGCACCGGCCTCTGGCAGACCGAGATCAACGTTCGCGACTTCATTCAACAGAATTACGAACCGTACGACGGAGACGCGAGCTTCCTCGCGCCAGCGACCGCGCGCACGAAGAGCGTGTGGGACACGCTCACGGCGATGTTCGTCGAGGAGAGGCGCAAGGGCGTGCTCGACGTCTCGCAGATTCCCAGCTCGATCACCGCGCATGGCCCCGGCTACATCGACCGCGAGCGCGAGATCATCGTCGGACTTCAGACCGAGGCGCCGCTGAAGCGCGCCATCATGCCGAACGGCGGATTGCGGATGGTCGTGAATGCCTTGAAGGCGTACGGCTTCGAACCGGATCCGCAGGTCGTCGAGATCTTCTCCAAGTACCGCAAGACCCACAACGAAGGCGTGTTCGACGCGTACACCGCGGACGTGCGCCGGTGCCGCAGCTCCCACATTCTGACCGGACTGCCCGACGCGTACGGCCGCGGGAGGATTATCGGGGATTACCGCCGCGTCGCCCTGTACGGCGTCAACCGGCTCATCGAGCATAAACAGCAGGAAAAAAATGACCTCGATGCGTCTCCCTCCAGCGACGAGATCATCCGCGATCGCGAAGAGCTCTCGGAGCAGATTCGCGCGCTGAAGGAGCTGCTCAGGATGGCAGCGGCGTACGGGTTCGACATCTCCGGACCGGCGCGAACCGCGCGGGAGGCCGTCCAATGGCTGTATTTCGGCTATCTGGCGGGCGTGAAGGAACAGAACGGCGCAGCGATGTCGCTCGGCCGCACGTCGACCTTCCTGGACATCTATTTCCAACGCGACCTGGCGGCGGGAGACCTGACCGAAGAGCGGGCGCAGGAAATCATCGACGACTTCGTCATCAAGCTGCGAATCATCCGGTTCCTCCGCACGCCGGAGTACGACGAGCTCTTCGCCGGCGATCCGACGTGGGTGACCGAATCGATCGGCGGCATGGGAGACGACGGTCGATCGCTCGTGACGAAGACGAGTTTCCGGCTCCTGCACACGCTGTACAACCTCGGCCCTGCGCCGGAACCGAACCTGACGATCTGGTACTCGCCGCGGCTGCCCGACGGGTTCCGGCAGTTCGCCGCAAAAGTCGCCATCGACACGAGCTCGCTTCAGTTCGAGAGCGACGAGATTATGCGCCGCGCGTGGGGCGACGATGGCGCGATCGCGTGCTGTGTGTCGCCGATGCTGGTCGGCAAACAGATGCAGTTCTTCGGCGCCAGGGCGAACCTCGCCAAGTGTCTCCTCTACGCGATCAACGGAGGCCGCGACGAAGTCAGCGGCGAGCAAATCGCACCGGCGTTCGAACCGGTCAAAGGGGACGTGCTCGAGTTCGATGACGTGATTGGGCGATTGGAGAAAATGATGGACTGGCTCGCGGGCGTGTACGTGTCTGCGATGAACGTCATTCATTACATGCACGACAAGTACGCCTACGAGCGGATCGAGATGGCGCTGCACGATTATGCGCCGCTTCGCACCATGGCGTTCGGCATGGCGGGCATGTCGGTCGTCGCCGACAGCCTCTCGGCCATCAAATACGCACAAGTACGCGTCGTCCGCGACAGCACGGGCCTCGTCACGGATTTCCAGACCGAAGGCACATTCCCGCTGTTCGGCAACAACGACAACGCGGTCGACCAGCTTGCGGCGTGGACCGTCAGCACGTTCATGGCGAAGCTGCGCAAGTACCCGACGTATCGGAACGCGCTGCACACGCAGTCGATCCTGACGATTACGTCGAACGTCGTGTACGGCAAGGCGACGGGGAACACGCCAGACGGACGACGCCGCGGGGAACCGTTCGCCCCGGGCGCGAACCCGATGCACGGCCGCGACAGTCATGGCATCCACGCGTCGGCCGCGTCGGTCGCGAAGATCCCCTACCGCGACGCCGCAGACGGGATCTCGCTGACGACATCGCTCGTTCCGCAGGGGCTCGGACGCCACGAGACCGATCGGATCGTCAACCTCACGGCCATGCTCGACGCGTTCTTCGCCAGCACCGGCTATCACATGAACGTCAACGTGCTGAATCGCGACACGCTGCTCGATGCTATGGATCACCCCGAGAAGTACCCCAGCCTCACCATCCGCGTGTCCGGCTATGCCGTCAATTTCATACGGCTGACGCGCGAGCAGCAGATGGATGTCATCAACCGCACGTTCCATGGGGCAGGCCGACATGGCTAAGAAAACGGACGTCTCGCGCGCGGACATTCACGTGCTGCCGCAGACGTCGCTGCTTGCGCAGAGCCCGTACGAGCTGCGCGTCAACCTCGGCAAGCACGTGCCGGAAACGGACGTCCGGAGCGCGCTCGCGACCGGCGACATGGGATTCCTGCACTCGTTTACGACCGGCGCCACGGTCGATGGACCCGGCGTCCGCGTCGTCGCGTGGACGTCAGGATGCATGTGGCGATGTACCTACTGCCACAACCCGGACACGTGGTCGATGGGCAACGGAATCCCGGTCACGGTGGAGCGAGCGGCGCAGGAGCTGCGGAAGTATCGTCATGGCCTGAAAGTGCTTGCCGGGGGATTCACGCTGAGCGGTGGAGAGCCGCTGATGCAGCACCGCTTTGCAGTGAAGCTCTTCGCGGCGGCAAAGGCCATGGGGATCCACACGGCGCTCGACACGAACGGGTACTACGGCGACAAGCTGTCGGACGCCGAGCTCGAACACATCGACCTCGTCCTTCTCGACATCAAGGCGTGGGACGCAGAACTGCACAAGCGCGTGACCGGAATGGAAAACGGCCCGACGCTGGAGTTCGCGCGGCGGCTGGCCGCGCGGCGCCGGCCGATCTGGGTTCGCTACGTCCTCGTGCCCGGACTGACCGACGACATCACGGATATCGGAAAGATCGCAAATTTCTCTGCGTCGCTCGGCAATGTCGAGCGGGTGGACGTGCTCCCGTTCCACCAACTGGGCAAGTACAAGTGGGAGAAGCTGGGAATCCCGTACACGCTTGCGGACACGACGCCTCCCGACAACGAGGAAGTCGAGCGTGTGTGCACGGTGTTCCGGGCCGCCGGTCTGAAAGCGTATTGAACGATGGCGGTGCCGGCGATCGCGCTCGGCAGGGCAACCGCACCTGGTGCGGGTGCGGCGCGTCGACTGGCCGCCATCGACTGGATGCGTGGCCTCGCGATGGTCCTCATGGTCGTCGATCACGCGTCAATGGCGTTCGACGGCACACACTTTTCACAGGACTCGGCGATGTATCCCGACGCGGGGACGATGGTGCTGCCCGGGGCCGAGTTCCTGACGCGCTGGATGACACACATCTGCGCGCCAACGTTCGTCTTCCTGGCGGGCACGTCGCTCGCGCTGAGCGTCGAGCGGAAGATTGCGCGCGGCGTCGCTGCGTGGGAGATCGACAGGTTCATCCTCGCGCGCGGCGCGTTCATTGCGCTGCTCGATCCGACGATCATCTCGCTCGGATCGGGACGATGGACGTTCCAGGTGCTGTTCGCGATCGGGCTCTCGATGATCTGTATGGTGCCGCTGCGGCGTCTGCCCGGGGTCGCGCTGCTCGCCGTCGGGTTCGCGTGGTTCGCGTTCGGAGAGATGGTGACGGCGCTCGTCTGGCACCCGCCCGGGCCATCTTCCCCGCTGGCGGCGCTGCTCGTCGGCACCTACGGCAGCGAGTCGATCGTCATCAAGTATCCGCTTCTGCCATGGCTTGCCATGATGGCGCTCGGTTGGGCATTCGGCCGGCACATCAGCCGCTTCTCGGCGGGACGGGCGCGGTTCTCGTCGGAATCAGTTCTCTGGGTCGGCGGGACGATGGCGCTCGTCGTGTTCGTGATCGTGCGGGCACACGCCGGCTACGGCGACATGTTTCTGCATCGCGGCGACATGACCTGGCAGGAATGGCTGCACGTCAGCAAGTATCCGCCCTCATTGTCGTACGCCGCCCTCGAGTTGGGCCTTCTCTGGTTATGCCTCGCCCTTCTGATGCGGCTGGAACCGGTGATCGGCGTCCGCCGCAACGGTGTGTTTCTCGTCTTCGGGCAGACGGCCATGTTCTTCTACCTCGTCCATCGACTGGTGTTCGAGATCCCGGCGACGTATTTCGGCCTCCGCGGCGTGGGAGATTTGCGAACGACATACGTGAGTGCCATGGCGCTGCTCCTCGCGATCTATCCAGCGTGCCGGTGGTACCGCAACGTGAAAGCCGCACACCCGACGTCGGTCCTCAAATACATCTGATGGCTGCCGCCGATGTTCCTGAAGATCCTTCTTGCCTGGTCGCTGATGGCTCTCTGCGTCGCAATTCACGCGGGCGGGCTCGCCCACGCGCTGCGCTGGCTGCCGCGGGCGGCGGCGAAACGGCGCCCCTCGATATGGCTGTTTATCGCGATCGCGGGCTGGATGGTGCTGCTGCACGTCATGGAGGTCAGCGCCTGGGCGGTCATCTATTACATGGGCCGCGCGCTTCAGGATTTCGCGTCCTCGCTCTATTTCAGCGCGGTCACGTACACCACGACCGGATACGGCGACGTCGTGCTCCCGGTGACGTGGCGGCTGGTCGGCGCGATCGAGGCGCTCACCGGCATCCTGATGTGCGGATGGTCGACCGGATTCTTCTTTGCGGCGGTGAACCGCGTCATGGAGGCGCGCTCCCCGAGCGCGTGAACGGACAATGAGCATCAGACGATTGATCGCGCTGTTGCTGATGTCCGGCCTCGCCCTTGGTGTGGCCGGCATCGCATACGCACAGGGAAGGCCTGTCCAACAAGGCGCTCCAGCTTCTGCCGATGACCTGAGCGCCCCCGTGGAGATCGACGGGACGACGCTGTTTCAGGTGCGTGGCACGTCTTCACTCCCGGCTGAGCGCCGAGCGGATCAGATACGCGCACGGATCGAAGCGGTCGCAGCTGATCTCTCCGTGTCTGTCGACTCGCTCCATGCCAGCGTTTCCGATTCGGCGACCCGCATCTTCGCTGGGGATCATCCCTTGTTGGCGGTGACCGATGCGGATGCTGCGCTCGAACAGGTCTCGCAGGCGGAGCTCGCGACAGCTGACCTCATCGGCATCCGAGAGGCGATTCTCGAGTATCGCGCCGCACGCACGCCGGGCGCGCTCCGGCGCGCAACGGTGAACACCGTCGTGGCGACGTTCGTATTCGCGGTCGTCCTCGGGTCGCTCATCTGGTTCTGGCGGACGATCGACGCGCTGCTCGAGCGCCGTCTGCAGGCGCGCATCCATTCGGTCGGAATCCAGTCGTTCGAGCTCATGCGAGCGGACCGGATCTGGGCAGGGGTGCGAAACCTCATCCATCTCCTTCGCATGCTCGTGTACGTCATCTGCCTGCTTCTGTATGCCGGATTCGTTCTGGCGCTGTGGCCATCGACCCGCGGCTTCGCCCGCAACATAGTCGCGTTTGCGGCGGCGCCGCTGCAGGTCATGATCGGCGGAGTCGTGGAAAATATTCCGCGGCTCGTGTTCCTGGCGGTGCTGTTCGTCGTGATCCGTCTGGCGCTGCGAATGATCCGGCTCTTCTTCCATGAAGTGGGCCTCGGCGCCGTCACGCTTCGTGGATTCGACGCGGATTGGGCGGAGCCGACTTACAAGATTCTTCGCGTCGCTGTCATCGCGTTCGCCCTGATCGTGGCGTACCCCTACATTCCCGGCTCGCAATCGGAGGCCTTCAAGGGCGTGTCGCTCTTCATCGGCATCGTGTTCTCGCTTGGATCGTCGTCAGCCATCAGCAACATCATCGCGGGATACATGATGACCTACCGTCGTGCGTTCAGAGTCGGGGATCGCGTGAAGATTGGGGACTTCGTCGGCGACGTCATCGAGATGCGGCTCCAGGTGACGCACCTGCGATCTTTCAAGAACGAGGAAATCGTGATCCCGAACTCGCAAATCCTGTCGGGTGAAGTGCTGAACTACAGCTCGCTTGCACGGCAGCAGCCGCTCCTGCTCCACACCGAAGTCGGGATTGGGTATGAAACGCCCTGGAGGCAGGTCGAAGCGATGCTGCTCGACGCGGCATCGCGAATACCGGGAATCGAGACAGAGCCGCGGCCATTCGTGCTCATCAAACGTCTCGGCGACTTCGCCGTGGTGTACGAGTTGAACGCGGCGTGTCGAGATGTGCCCGCGATGAACCGGCTCTACACGCTGCTGCACCAATGCATCCTGGACGTGTTCAACGAACACGGAGTGCAGATCATGACGCCGGCCTACGAGGGAGACCCGGAGGTGCCGAAGGTCGTGCCTCCAGACAAGTGGTACGCCGCGCCGTCATCCGCGCCGCGGAATGCCAACGTGACGACCTGACGCGTTGGTCTGGGTCCGCTTCTCTTCGATGCGGAATGCCGGCGCCTCATATCCTGGCCGCCTCGAGGCCTCGGGAATCGCAGTCGTGTTCCCGTCGCGTATCGCCGTGTAGTGCGGGGACATGATCTCGACGCCTTCTGCGTAGAACGTGTCCTGGATCCGGGCGTGAAGCGCGGCATAGATGTCGACCATCTGGCGCGGAGTCGCCGTGTAGGCGTTCACCTCGTAGGTCACGTAGAAGTCGTTCAGGGCCGTCTGCCAGACGAACGGACGCGGTTCCTGCAGCACGCCGGGCGTCGCGAGCGCCGCCTCGGTGAGGAGCTCGTGCACCTTTCGCCATGGCGTGTCGTAGCCGATCGTGACGGTCGTGTGAAGGATGAGGCCCCGATTCGCGCCGGTTCGGGTGTAATTCGTGACCGCCGTCCCGAGTGCGATGCTGTTCGGAATCGTGACTTCCTCGTTCTTGATCGTCCGGATATGCGTCGCCAGAAGCGACGTCTCGACGACGTCGCCGAAGGCCTCGCCGAGCTGGATGCGATCCCCCAGTCGAAACGCACGCGTGTAGGTGAGGACGAGACCCGCAATCATGTTCGACAGGGCCGAGCTCGATGCCAGCGAGACGAGTACGCCCATGAAGACCGACACGCCCGCGAACGCGGGCGAGTCGGATGCCGGCAGATACGGAAAGGCCACCACGAGGCCGAATGCGATGAGCAGCACCCGCGCGATTTTGTTGGTGGGATCGGCCCATTCCGAAGGAAAGCTCGAGAAGACGATCCGTCCCTGCTGTATCTCGCGAAAGAACAGACCCACGAGCCGGATTGCCACGTAGATGACCGCGCAGATGACGATGACGAACAGGAGCTTCGGCAGATAACCGAGGAACGCGCCGCCCACCACGCGCACGGGTGTCAGCAGATAGCCCACCAGCTGCACCGACACCGCCCTGGTCCACGGAAACAGGGCGAGCACGTACGTGAGGTACACCTGAAAGAGGATCAGGCTGACCGCGCCGCGAAACAGGCGGATCGCCACGCGTGCCGTTCGCGCCATCCTGCCGGGCGACAGCAGCTCGCGCGACATGACGCGCAGCTTCGCGCCTCGCGCTGCGACGCCTCGCGCGACAATCGCCCGCAGCATTCCCGTGACGCGTCGGACGACCCAGAGCGCGGCCAGGAAGACGAGCGTGGCCAGGGTTGCATAAATGGCCGACCGGACCAGCGTCGCGGGTGCGTAGCGCAGCCGGTCCTGGCGGATTGCGTTCTCGAGATCGTGGGCGAACTGTGCCGCCAGAGTCGTGCGTGCGCCGCCGACGCTGGCGGCGTCGCGTGCCGTGACGACCATCAGCAGCCTCGGGCCGACGCGGAGCTCCGACGAACCCTCGACGTCCGTGACGGTCACCGTCACGTCCCGAAGGCTGCGATCGTGGACGATTTCCTCGAGGCGCTGTGAGATCCGCTCGGCGCGGAACTGCGGCGCATACGGACCCGCGCCCGCGGTGATCCAGACGACGGGTTCCCCGCCCAGGAAGACCGCGGCCGGATGCCCCTCGTCCGCCTCGGGATCGGCTGGGGTGGTGGCTTGTGTGTGCGCGGGACCTGGCGCTTGCGTGTGGGCCGCGAGAGCCGCCGCCGGCACGCTCAGCATCGATGCCGAGAGCGCCAGCCTGAGTAACCTCTCTGAGGACAACGTCACAATCCCGGCGCCCCTATGCGCCGCCTGCATGCGCTCAGGCGAACGCCGCTCGGAGCATCTCCTCCTGCTCCCGCGACAGGTTCGTGCTGATGATGTCGAACGTCGTCTCGCTCTTCAGGGCCTCGGCGACCTTGTCCAGAACGGCGCCGCTCGTCATGAGGAAGAGTGCCGATGTGCCTTCCGTAACCTGACTCCTGATTCGAGCGATGAACTTGTCGTCGATGCCGTAGTCTCGAAATGCACCACCGAGCGCCCCCGACGCCGCACCGATCACCATCCCGAACAGCGGGGTCACAAAAATCAAGCCGAACAGCGCACCCCAGAACATGCCGGCGGATGCTCCTGCGGCGACCAGATTGACGGCCTGTCGGGTACGGGGACTCTTGCGCCCGGTGGGCCACGACACGACGGCCGCATCCACGACCGTGATCAAGTGCTGCTGCTGAAGCTGCTGGATGCGGGCGAGCGTCGTTTCAGCCGCATCGGCCGTAGCGAAACTGAGTACGGTAACAGTCGCCATTCTTCCTCCTGAGTACGCCGATCACGTCCGACGGCGGCGTCTGACCTGCAGCTGCGCGAGCGATCGCGCCAGCGACGCGTTCACTGACGCAACCTCTTCGTCCGAGATCTTTTCTTCCAGCCTGGCGGCCGCCCGCGCCCGCGCCGCCTCGACCTGCGCCTCGTCGATGCGCTCGGCGGCGATGGCCATGTCGGTGACGATCGACACGCGCTCGGGAGTGACGTCGACGAGGCCCTCGCCCACCGCGAGCGATCGCTGCTCGCCGTTTTTCGTGACGATCAACTCTCCCGGCACGAGCTGGGTGATGACGCGCATGTGCTGCGGATACACGCCCATCTCACCCTCGATCGCCGGGAGCGTAACCATCTCGACGTCCTCGGAGACGACGACGGCCTGGGGAGTGACGATTTCGAGTTTCAGTGTCTCGGGCATGGCACTCAGCTCGCGGTGACCTCTTCGATCCCGCCTTTCATGTAGAAGTTCCCCTCGGGCACCTGGTCGTGTTTGCCGTCGAGGATCTCCTTGAAGCCGCGGACGGTATCGGCCACCGGAACCTGCCGACCCTCGCGGCCGGTGAATACCTGTGCCGAGCTGAACGGCTGGCTGAGGAACCGCTGGATCTTCCGCGCACGGAACACGGTGATTTTGTCGTCGGGCGAGAGCTCGTCCATGCCGAGGATCGCGATGATGTCCTGGAGGTCCTTGAATCGCTGCAGCACCTTCTGCACGCGGCGGGCGACGTCGTAGTGCTCCTCGCCGACGACATCCGGCGCAAGCGCGCGGGAGGTCGACGCAAGCGGATCCACAGCCGGGTAGATTCCCAGCTCCGCAATCGAGCGCTCGAGGACGATCGTCGCGTCGAGATGCGCGAACGTCGTCGCGGGCGCCGGATCGGTGAGGTCGTCTGCAGGCACGTACACCGCCTGGAAGGACGTGATCGAGCCTTTTTTCGTGGACGTGATGCGCTCCTGCAGCACGCCCATTTCCGCCGCCAGCGTGGGCTGATAGCCGACCGCGCTCGCGGTGCGGCCGAGGAGTGCCGACACCTCCGATCCGGCCTGCGAGAAACGGAAGATGTTGTCGATGAACAGCAGCACGTCCTGGTTGCGCTCGTCGCGGAAGAACTCCGTGATTGCCAGCCCGCACAGCGCGACTCGGAGCCGCGCGCCGGGCGGCTCGTTCATCTGGCCGTAGACGAGTGCGATCTTCGATGCGCCCAGGTCCTTCTGGTTGATGACGCCCGCCTGTGACATCTCGTGATAGAGATCGTTGCCCTCGCGCGTGCGCTCGCCCACCCCTGCGAACACCGACACACCGCCGTGCAGCTTGGCGATGTTGTTGATCAACTCCATGATCACGACGGTCTTGCCGACGCCGGCTCCGCCGAATGCCCCGACCTTGCCGCCCTTCAGGAACGGGCAGATCAGATCGATGACCTTGATTCCGGTCGTCAACACCTGCGGCGACGTGGATTGGTCGATGAGCGGCGGCGCGGGACGATGAATCGGGTAGAACTTCTCCGCCGCTACCGGCCCGCGATCGTCCACCGGCTGCCCCGTTACGTCGAAGACGCGCCCCATCACGCCGTCGCCCACGGGCATCGAAATCGGCGCGCCGGTGTCCTTGACGTCGAAGCCCCGCTTCAAACCTTCGGTGCCCGCCATCGAGACGGTGCGCACCCAGCGATCGCCGAGGTGCTGCTGCACTTCGAGCGTCAGCGAGACCGGCTGGTTCTGCACTTTGTAGTCGACGGTCAACGCGTTGTAGATCGGCGGCAGCGCGCCGGGAAACTCGACGTCCACAACCGGACCGACGACCTGAACGACTTTTCCGACATTCATGAGCGTGCCCCCGGCTCGCTATTCCGCCTGACCACCGGCGATCTCGAGCAGTTCCTTCGTGATGTTTCCCTGGCGAAGCTTGTTGTATTCGAGCGTGAGATCCTGAATGAGGCTCTCCGCGCTGTCGGTCGCATTCTTCATGGAGACCATGCGGGCGCTCTGTTCGCTCGCCTTGGCGTTCAACAGGACGACGTAGAGATAGATGTTCAGGTAATGATCGAGCAGGTATCCGAGAACCGAATTCGAGCTCGGCTCGAAGCTCGTGTCAGCCGACAGCTCCGAAACGTCGTCATCGAACGTCGCGCCGGGGATCTGGAGCCCTCGGATCGCCCCCACCGGGAGGTACTCGATCGTGACCGGCTCCTGCGTGAGCGTATTCACGAATCGCGTGGCAACGATCGACACCTGGTCGACTGCCCCCTTCATGAAGAGATCGCGCGCCATCCCGGCGATGGCCCTTGCCTCCGCGAAGGCAGGCGAATCGCCGTACGCGAACTCCGCCGCGAGCCGACGACCGGTCCGCGCGACGAACTGCGCGGCGCGCCGCCCCGCGGTGATGAACACCGTCGACCCTTGATCGAAGTGCGACGCCAGCCGGAAGACGTTCGTGTTGAGCGCGCCGCACAAACCTTTGTCCGCTGCCACGAGAATCACGGCCCGGCGCCGGACATCACGCACCTCGAGCAGGGGATGCGAGAACGACAGCGCGTGCCGCGTCGCACTGCGCTGGATCCGATACAGCGCGTGCGCGAACGGCCGGGCATCGAGCGCCGCCTGCTGCGCCTTACGCATCTTCGACGCCGCCACCATCTGCATGGCTTTCGTGATCTGTGCGGTGCCGCTGATCGATCGAATACGGCGGCGAAGATCGCGCGGGCTGTTCATGTCAGGTCACTGCTTCCAGGTCTGCTTGAACTGATCGGCGGTGCTCTTCAGATCGCCGGCCAGCTCGGGGCTGATCGTCTTCTGCTCGACGATGCGGCGCAGCAGTTCCGGCTTGCGGGTCAGCAGAAAGTCCGTCCACTGCGCCTGAAACGCCTTGATGCGATCGACCGGCACGTCGTCGACGTACCCGTTCTGGACCGCCCAGATCACGGCGATCTGCTGGTCCACCGGGATCGGGGTGTACTGGCCCTGCTTGAACAGTTCCACGATCCGTTTGCCGCGATCGATCTTCGCCTGCGTCGCCGCATCGAGCTCGGAGCCGAACTGCGCGAACGCCGCGAGCTCGCGGAATTGCGCGAGATCGCCTTTGAGCTGGCCAGCGACCTGTTTCATGGCCTTCAGCTGCGCGGCCGAGCCGACGCGCGAGACCGAGATCCCGACCGAGATCGCCGGCCGGATGCCCTGATAGAACAGATCGGTTTCCAGGAAGATCTGTCCATCGGTGATGGAAATCACGTTCGTCGGGATGTATGCCGACACGTCGCCCGCTTGCGTCTCGATGATTGGCAGTGCCGTCAGCGATCCGTTTCCGTGCTGTTCACCGACTCGGGCGGCACGCTCGAGCAAACGGCTGTGCAGATAGAACACGTCGCCGGGATACGCCTCGCGTCCGGACGGCCGCTTCAGGACGAGCGAAACCTGCCGATAGGCGACGGCATGCTTCGACAGGTCGTCGTACACGATGAGCGCGTCCATGCCGTTGTCCATGAACCACTCGCCCATTGCGGCGCCCGCGAACGGCGCGAGGTACTGGCTGGCGGCCGAGTCGGAGGCCGACGACGCGAGCACGATGGTGTACGGCATGGCGCCCGCTTCGTCCAGCACCGAAATCAGCCGAGCGACCGTCGATTGCTTCTGGCCGATCGCCACGTAGATGGAGTAGAGCGGCCGATATGCGGCGTCGCCCGCGGCTTCGGCCGCGCGGTTGAGATGCGCCTGGCTGATGATGGTATCAATGCAGATCGTCGTTTTGCCGGTCGACCGGTCGCCGATGATCAGCTCGCGCTGGCCGCGGCCGATCGGAATCATCGCATCGATCGGCATGATGCCGGTCTGTACCGGCTGGCCGATGGGACGACGCTTGATGATGCCCGGCGCGAGCTTCTCGACCGGATACGCGACGTCGCTCGCGATCGGCCCTTTGCCGTCCAGCGGTTCGCCGAGCGTGTTGACCACTCGCCCGAGCAGGGCCTTCCCGACGGGCACCTCGAGCAGCCGGCCGGTCGCGCGGACTTCGTCCCCCTCCTGCAGTTTCGTGTAGTCGCCGAGGATGATGGCGGCCACTTCGGTCTCGTCGAGGTTCAGCGCAAGGCCCGTGACATCGCCGCCGAAATCGAGCATTTCGTTCAGCATCACGTCGCCGAGTCCCTCGATGCGCGCGACGCCGTCGCCGATCTCCCGGATCACGCCAACGGTCTGCTTCGACGTCGCCGCTTTGGCGGCCGTGATCTGGGCTTCTATTTCCTGGACAAGATCAAGCATCGATGACTCCCTCACTCCGTCGGCGCCCCGTCGAGGGGAGCCCTACAGCGTCGCCTCGAGTGCGCGAAGGCGCCCTCGAATGCTGCCGTCGTACACGTCGCTGCCGACCCGGATGCGCACGCCTCCGATGAGCGAGGGGTTCTCGCTGAACGAGGTGGCCAGCGACGCGCCATACGCACGGTGCAGTCGATCCGCGATACCCGACCGCAGCGCGTCGCCGAGCGGAACTGCACTCTCGATCACCGCGGTGCGTCGATCCCGGTCGAGCCGGACGAGGCGCTGGAACTCGCCGAGCAGCGCCAGCGCGCCGCAACGATGCGACGTGCCCAGCCGCCGGGCGACTTCACGCGCACGCGAGTCGGCCAGCTCGCCGTCGACGAAGCACGCCCTGAACAATTCCCGCGCCCCTCGCTTCACCCGCTTCTTGGTCTTCATGGTCGCGGCTCGCTATACCATCGCCAGGTGGCTGGCCGTCTCTTCGGCCAGACGCCGATGATCCTCGGCCGTGAGAATCTTCCCCGTGACCGACCCGGTCACCTGCACCACGAGCCGTCCAACTTCGTGCTTCACTTCGTCCAGCATCTGCGTGCGGTCGCGCTCGGCGGCCTCGCGCGCGCGTGTCAGAATCAGCTCCGCCGACGCCGTCGCCTTTCGGGTTTCCTCCGCCTGCACTCGCGCGGCGGCGGCGCGCGCGTCTTCGATCAGCCGCCGGCCCTCTTCACCTGCGGCCGCGAGCACGGCATGTCGCTCGGCATCGATCCGCGCGAGCTCCGCCTTAATCTTGTCGGCGTTCGCCAGCCCCGCGGCGATCTGCTGCCGCCGCGCCTCGAGGATTTTGAGGATCGGCTTGTAGGCGAGCGCCCACAAAGTGACGCAGACGATGCCGAAGCTGACGCTTTGCGCGAGCAGATGGGTCCAGTCGACGCCGAACGCTGCGGCCACCTGTTCGATCTGTCCACCGGCGGACGCGCCGGTCTGCAGCGCGAGGAGATGCATGGTCAACTCTCGTGCGGCGCGTCAACGCACCAGGAACAACGCGTAGAACACGATCGCTTCCGCAAACGCGATCGACAGGATGGCCTGAACCATGATCTTCGTGGACGCTCCCGGATTGCGCCCGACCGCGAGCGACGCTCCCTGACCGATCAATCCCACACCGATGGCTGCGCCGAGCGCGGCGAGCCCCACGTGCATGCTGCCGAACAACGATCCCGTCATCTGAGTGTCCTTTCGTGCGCGGGTTCCGGCCGCGCCTCTTCGTGCTGGCAGATCAGCAGCGTGAAGACCGCCGTCAGGAGCATGAACACCAGCGCCTGTACCAGACCCACCAGCAGTTCCATGAAATAGAAAGGGATCGGCAGCAGCCAGCCGAGCCCGGGGACCAGCCGCGACATCGCTTCGAGCATGTTCTCGCCGGCGAACACGTTGCCGTACAACCGAAAGCTCAGTGACACCGGGCGGAACAGGATCGAGATGATCTCGAGCAGGCCCGCGGCGAGGAAAATGACCGCCATCACGGGCTTCATCAGCCCCGAGGTCTCACCCTTGGCGCCGAACAACTCCTTCGCCATCCCTCCAACACCGACTTCCTGGATCGCCCAGACAATCCAGCAGGCGAAGAAGATCAGCGCCATCGCCAGCGTGAGATTCAGGTCGGCATTGGCGCCGCGCAGCAGCGGCTGCTCGACGATGAAGCCATGATCGGTCTGGTGTCCCCAGCCGATGGTGCCGACGCCAGGCACCAGGCCGACCCAGTTCGCCGCCAGAATGAAAATGAATACCGTCCCGAAGAACCAGAACGTCTTTGCGACCAGATGCGATCCGATGATGCTCTCCAGCAGGTTGTAGACGCTCTCGACGAGCCACTCCAGCAGGTTCTGCGCCCCACCCGGGACGTCGGTCATTTTTCGCGTCGCCGTCTGCGCGAACACGATGAGCCCTACCGCGACGACCCAGGTGACCACCATCGAGTTGGTGATGGGAAAGCCGAACGGACGTGCAATCTCGAGCGCCTTCTGCGAGAGACCGTGCTCGACAGGCTCCGACAGCGCGAGCAGCAGGCCACCCAGGGCATGCGATGCCATGACGCGCATCGAGTGAGCACGCGCCATGCCACGGCGCGTCGAATGCGCTCGCAGGTCCGGCGCATCAGTCCCTACGGGATTCCGTGTGCGCTCCGCGATGTTGGAGCGGGGATCGCCTGCAATTCAAAGACGCCACAGCCGAATGCGCGTTCGGCGGGGCGCGGTAGGGCGTTGCCCGGCGCTTGCGGTTGGAACACCTGCTGCACGTGCGTCCGCGGAGGGCGTCCTGGGCATGAAACGAGACAAATACGAGAAGGAGCTCCAGAAGCTGCAGGTGCGCCTGTGTGCGCTGCAGGACTGGGTCAAAGAGAAAGGGCTGCGCGTCGTCATCCTCTTCGAAGGGCGCGACGGCGCCGGCAAGGGTGGGACGATTCGAGCGCTCACCGAGCGCCTCAGCCCGCGCGTGTTCAGGGTGGTCGCGCTGCCCGCCCCTTCGGATCGCGAAAAGACGCAGGTCTACATGCAGCGCTATCTGCAGCAGTTCCCCGCGAGGGGCGAAGTCGTCATCTTCGACCGCAGCTGGTACAACCGGGCCGGCGTCGAGCACGTCATGGGCTTCTGCACGCCGAAGCAGCACCAGCGCTTCCTGGAGCTGTGTCCGCAGATCGAGAAGTTTCTTGTCGACGGCGGCACCACGCTGATCAAGCTCTGGCTCGAGGTGAGCAACGACGAGCAGAAGCGGCGATTCGAGGCGCGAATGACGGATCCCGTGCGCCAGTGGAAGCTCAGTCCCATGGATCTACCTTCGCGCGAGCGGTGGTACGACTACTCGCGCGCGCGCGACGTGATGCTTCAGCACACCGACACGCCGGATGCACCCTGGTACATCGTCCGATCCGACGACAAGCGCGCCGCGCGGCTGAACACCATCGCGCATATCCTGGCCGCGATCCCGCACAAGCGGCTGCCGCGGAAGCAGGTCAAGCTGCCGCCGCGCGCGACCAAACACGCCTACGACGACGCCGCGTCGATCTCGCGGCGCCGCTTCGTCGAGGAGCGGTACTGATGCGAACAGCTCTGTTGGCGCTGCTTATCGCCGCCGTGTCGGTCGCCGCACCCGCGCGCGGGCCGGCGACGCCGAGCGAGCTCGACGCGCTGCTCGCGCCGGTGGCGCTCTATCCCGATCAGCTCCTCGCGCAAATGCTGATCTCCTCGTCCAAGCCGGCGACGCTGGGTGCGCTCGCGGAATGGCTTCGCAGCCAAAAGGTCGAGGGCAGCGCCCTGCAGGATGCCGCGACCGCCGCCGGCTTCGAACCGAGCTACGTGGCGCTCGCCATCTTTCCCGATGTCGTGAACGCGATGGTGACGCAGATGGATCGAACGACGAAGATTGGACAGGCGTTCACCGCCGACCGATCCGCCGTGTTCGAGAGCATCCAGCGGCTCCGGGCCAAGGCAAAGAGTGCCGGCACCTTGAAAACCACGCCGCAGCAACAGGTCGAGACCAAGACGGCGTCGAGCGGCGAGCAGGTGATCGTCATCGAGCCGGCGAACCCGCAGGTGGTCTACGTCCCCCAATACAACCCGACGGTCGTCTACGCGCCTCCGACGTCGACCACCGTCGTCGTCCAGGAGGACAACCACTCCGATGCCGCCGCTGCGGGAATCATCGGCTTCACCGCCGGCATCGCAATCGGGGCCGCGATCGACAACGACTACTACTACGGGCCGTACGGCTGGCACGGCGGCGGGTACATGTACAACGACGCATGGGACGACTATTACGATCACCGCGAAGACGCCCGCGAAGACTGGCAGGACCACCGCGAGGATATGGGCGAGGAACGCGGCGACCGCGCGAAGAACGCGCAGGAGCAGCGGACCGAGCGGTCGCAGAATCGACAAGAGACAGCGCAGAATCGAGACGGGACACGAACGAACGCGCAGACTCAGCGCACCGGCACACAGGCGGCGACATCGACTACGACGCAGTCCGCACAGGCCGCCGCTGCCAAACGCGGTGGCGGTCAGGAGGCACGCGGGTACAGCGGCGAAGGCGCGACCACCAGCCAGCGAAGCGGAACCAAGTCCGACGCATTCTCGGGTTACTCGAGCGGCAAATCCGAACGCGCAGCCAGCCAGCGCGGACAGCGCAGCCGCAGCAGCAGCTCGCGAAGCGGCGGCGGATCGAGACGACGATGAGCAACGCCAAGCCCCTCCGCGTGTTCCCACTCACCATCGCGACGGCGATGCTGTTCGCGCTCTTACTTCCCGCCGCATGCTCGCGGAAGGGCGCCCCCACGATCTTCGCCACGCCCGAGGAAGGCGTGCAGGCTCTGATTCAAGCCGTCAAAGGCGGCAAGCTCGACGACGTGATCGCGATCTTCGGCGCCGAGGGCAAGGAGCTGATCGACTCCTCAGACGCAGCGACGGCGCGACAGAACCAGCAGGTGTTCCTCGCGGCGACGGCCGAGCACTGGCGGCTCGAACCTCAGGGGACGAACGGCCGCGTGCTCGTCATCGGCAAGGAGGCGTGGCCGTTTCCCGTGCCGCTCGTGCAGGACAGCCACGGATGGCACTTCGACACGGCGGCGGGCAAGGAAGAGATCATCGCGCGGCGGATTGGGCGCAATGAACTGGCCGTGATTCGTCTGTGCCGCACCTATGTCGCGGCGCAGCGGTTGTACGCTCAGAAAGGACACGATGGCAGGCCTGCGGGATTATTTGCAGCAACGTTCCGGAGCGACCCTGGACGCGAGAACGGCCTTTACTGGCCGGCCGCGCATGGACAGAAACGGAGCCCGCTCGGCGATCTCGTGGCTGGCGCCGCCGAAGAGGGCCGGGCAGCTGCTCAGAATCGCGCGCAGCCGTCGCCGTTCCACGGCTACTACTTCCGCATCCTGACGGCCCAGGGTCCGGATGCGCCAGGCGGCGCGATCGACTATCTCGTCGACGGCCAGCTGACGCGGGGCTTCGCGCTCATCGCCTGGCCCGCCCAGTACGACGTCACAGGCGTCATGACGTTTCTCGTGAGCCATGAAGGGAACGTCAGGGAGAAGGATCTCGGAGCCGACACCGCCGCGGCAGCCGACCGAATCCGCGTCTTCAACCCCGACGCGTCGTGGGCACCGGTGCAATCAGAACGGTGACACACGTGTAGTGAGAGGAATGTACGATGTCAGCCGACGATCGCTCCACGGATCGTGAGCGGATGCGCCTCGCCGAGGCGCGCGAGTCCGGGATCCCCTGGCGCAAGTGGGGCCCGTATCTCAGCGAGCGCCAGTGGGGAACGGTGCGCGAGGATTACAGCACGAACGGCGACGCCTGGAGCGCCTTCTCGCACGATCAGGCGCGTTCGCGAGCGTACCGATGGGGCGAAGACGGCCTCGCCGGGATCTCCGACGAGCGGCAGCAGCTCTGCTTCGCGCTCGCCTTATGGAATGGCAAGGATCCCATCATCAAGGAGCGCCTGTTCGGTTTGACGAACAGCGAAGGCAATCACGGAGAGGACGTCAAGGAGTACTACTTCTATCTCGACTCGACGCCGACGCACTCGTACATGAAATACTTGTACAAGTACCCGCAGTCGGCCTACCCGTACGACGACATCGTCACGACCAACCGGCGGCGCGGCCGGCACGATCTCGAATACGAGCTGCTCGACACCGGCGTCTTCGACGACAACCGCTACTTCGACGTGTTCGTGGAGTATGCGAAGGGAGCCCCCGAAGACATTCTCATCCGCATCACCGTCGAGAACCGGGGAGATCGTGAGGCGGAGCTTCACGTGCTTCCGACCCTGTGGTTCCGCAACACCTGGACGTCCTCAGGCGACACCGGCGCACGACCGACACTGAGCGCGCAAAGCGACCGGTCAACCGCCGCGATTGCCGCGTGGCATCCCGACCTAGGCCCCCGCTTCTTCCACGCGGACGGCCAGCCGACGCTTCTCTTCACGGAGAACGAGACGAACACCGAACGCATCGCGCACACGCCGAACCGCACGCCGTACGTGAAGGATGCGTTCGATCGCTACCTCGTTCATGGTGAAACGGATGCAGTCAACCCAGCGGGAACCGGAACGAAAGCCGCGGCGCACTACGTACTGAGGATCCCATCCGGCGGCTCCCATGTCATCCGCCTGCGGCTCGCCGACGGCGCGCCAGGTGGCCGGGATCCTCACCGCGCCATCGGCCCGTTCGGCGCGTCGTTCGATGCGACAGTCGGAGAGCGGCGCCGCGACGCCGATGCCTTTTACGCCGGCGTCATCCCCAAGACGCTCGACGCCGATGCGGCCAACGTCATGCGCCAGGCGCTTGCCGGAATGCTGTGGTCCAAGCAGTTCTACAACTACGATGTGGAACGGTGGCTCGCCGAGCGCGGAGGCGGTGCACGCGGGCATCGCGGCGCGCCGCGTAACGCGCAATGGCATCACATGGACAACACCGATGTGATCTCGATGCCCGACAAGTGGGAGTACCCCTGGTATGCGGCGTGGGATCTCGCGTTTCACGTGCTGGCGCTGACGCTCGTGGACGAGGATTTCGGCAAGCAGCAGCTCGATCTCATGCTGCAGGAGCGATACCTCCATCCAAACGGACAGATCCCCGCGTACGAATGGAACTTCGGCGACGTCAACCCGCCGGTGCACGCGTGGTCGACGATCTTCACCTACCGCCTCGAGAAAGCGCATCGGGGACGCGGCGATGTCGAATGGCTCGAACGGTCGTTCCACAAGCTCCTGCTGAACTTCACCTGGTGGGTGAACCGCAAGGACCGCGTGGGCAACAACGTGTTCGAGGGAGGCTTCCTCGGCCTCGATAACATCGGGGTCTTCGATCGGAGCGCGCCGCTCCCGACCGGCGGGTATCTCGAGCAGGCGGACGGCACGGCCTGGATGGCGCTTTTCTGCCAGAACATGCTCGAGATCTCCAGCGAGCTGGCGACGATACGACCGGCGTATCTCGGCATCAGCCTCAAATTCGTGGAGCACTTCCTCTGGATCGCCTCGTCGATGATCCGCGGCGGCGAGGACGTCAGCATGTGGGACGAGGCGGACGGCTTTTTCTACGACGTGCTGCGGTCGCCCGACGGACGCGCGGAACGTCTCAAGGTACGCTCGATGGTCGGGCTCCTGCCGTTTTGCGCCGTGACGGTGTTCGAAGGTCGAACGTTGAAGAAGTATCCCGAGGTCGGCGCGCGGCTGTTCAAGTTCTTCGAGTCCAATCCGGATCTGACCGCCTTCATCCATGATCCCGCAAAACGCGGCGTACGCGACCGCCTGATGGCTGCCGTGTTGAACGAGGCGAATCTCCGGCGCGTGCTGAGCCGTCTGCTCGATGAGCGCGAGTTTCTGAGTCCCTTCGGAATCCGCTCCATGTCCCGGTCTCACGCCGATCAGCCGTACGTGTATCGAGTGGAGAACCAGGAATACCGCGTGCCGTATCTGCCCGCCGAATCGGACACCGGCATGTTCGGTGGCAACTCCAACTGGCGCGGTCCGATCTGGATGCCGGTCAACGGGCTCATCGTGCGCGCGCTGCTCCAGTATCACGCGTACTATGGCGACCAATTCACCGTCGAATGCCCCACGGGCTCGGGCCGCCAGATGACGCTCTATCAGGTCGCGGAGGAGATCTCGCGCCGGCTCAGCACAATATTCCTGAAGGACGCCGACGGGCACAGACCTGTGTACGGCGGCACCCGGAAGTTCCAGGACGATCCCCACTGGCGCGACTTGATTCTGTTCTACGAGTACTTCCACGGCGACAACGGTGCGGGCCTCGGCGCGAGTCATCAGACAGGCTGGACAGGAATCGTTGCGCGGCTGATGCACCTGTTTGCGTCCACGCCTGTCGTGCAAGCGGTCGAATCGGGCAGAGCGCCAGCGCTCGTGGAGGACTACGCCGTGCCGGTGCGACCGCGCACGTAGCGCCCCGGCGCACCGTACCGCGAGCAGGGCCGTCGTACCTGCGACTATCACTACTGTCAGATCCGCTGTGCGAGAGAGTGCTCACGCAGAGAACGCACGGATCTCGCGCGGAGAACGCGGAGGATCGCAGAGATCGCGGAACTGCGTGCGTTCGCCACGGCCGGCCTGCGGCCGGCCGCCATGCGCGACGCGCGGTGCGCCGTTTGTCTGTGCGGGTCTCTCCCCCTCCTGTCGCGCCATGCGCGACGTGGCGAACGCACCACCCTCCGCGTCCTCAGCGTTCTCGGCGCGAGACCGTTACTCCGCTCCTCGGCCGCCGATCTGACAAAGAGTGCTATCGACGGTCACGAAGCGTTCGTCATCCGCGGCGGAGGCGCGAAGACAACTCGATCCTCCCTGGTGGTGATCGTCGTACCCGCGTCGCCTGCCAGAATGCGCGTCACGTCCCCGAGGGAACCGATCGCGGCCCGCCGTCCTGTCGCCTCCGCGAAACGGCACGCCGCGCGGACTTTCGGCCCCATCGATCCATCGGCAAAGAAAAACGACTGTAACGACCGCGGCGACGCACGCCGCACGGCGGCTTGCCCGGTGCGTCCCCAGTTCACATACACGGCATCGACATCGGTCAGCATGACCAACACGTCGGCGTCGAGCTCACGTGCGAGCAACTCGGACGCGAGGTCCCTGTCGATGAGGCAATCGACGGCGACGAGTCGCCGGTCCGCCCCCGGCTCGTACATCACCGGTATCCCGGCGCCGCCCGTCGCGATCACGATCGTGTTGTGCCGCAGGAGCCACTGAATCGGATGCCGCTCGAGGATGCGCTTTGGCTCGGGAGCCGCCACTACGCGCCGCCACTGCTCTTTCTCGGGCTTGAGCGTCCACGACGTCTCCGCCGCGAGCCGTTCCGCCTCGTCTCTCGAATAGGGGCGGCCGACCGGCTCGGTTGGCGCTCTGAACGCGGGGTCTCGCGAATCGACCTCGACTGTCGTGAGCAGGGCCGCAAAGGGGCGGTCGACCGGGAGAAGATTCACCAGCTCCTGCTGGAGCATGTAGCTCAGTGAGCGCTCGTCGGAAGCGCGAGTGACGGCCAAGGACTCGTTTCCGCCGGCGGCGGAGCCGGCGGACGGTCCGCTGCCATGGGCGATGACGAGCTGATGCTCGGCCGCGACAGGCGCAACGGACTGCGCCGCAAACCGCACGGCCGCGCGGTGCGTCTCGGCGTTCAGCGGCTCTCCCCGCGGCAGCAGGGCGTTTCTGCCGAGCGCAATCACGACGAGCATGGTTACTCTCCCTGCGCGGCCTCGATCAAATAACGCGTGTCCTCCTCTAGGGGGCAGGCCTGGCTACTGATAAAAGGGAGGGTGTGCTGCACGGTGATTGCCAGTCTCGGACGGTTCGGGTCTGGCGCTAACGCTTTGGGGCAGTGGCAATTGCCGCGGACACCCGTTCACGAATGCGCCTGCGCCGGTCGTCGCCGTCCAACATGCCGGGCGGCCTCCGGAATTCCGGGGCGAATGACGGAGAGGTTCGCTTCACCTCCGCAAAGCACCCGGCATGGGCTTCGCAATGCGGCACGCGAGGATTCGTGTGACGCTGCGAATCGCACTCCGCTCGGTCGCCTGTTGCCTGCTCATTTTTGTAATCTTCGGGGCGCGGACGGCCGCGCAAAAGCTCCCCGAACGCGCAACCTCCCCTGAACAGCTCAAACAACAGGAACCAGAGGACGCGCTCGGCCGCAGCACGCCGCGGGGCGCGCTCCGCGGATTTCTCGCGGCCGCGAGACGCGGCGATTACGTGCTCGCCCGGCAATTCCTCAACACCCGCGTGAAGAGCGAGATTGCCGAGGATCTCGCGCGGCAGCTCTTCGTCGTCCTCGACGCGCGGCTGCCCGCGAGACTCACCCAGGTGAGCGACGAACCAGAGGGTTCCCGGGCGAACCCACTCGAACCCGACCGCGAAGTCGTCGGGTCCATCTCGAGTCGCTCGGGCGACGTGGTCGTCGAGCTCGAACGCGTCAGCAGCGCGAAGACAGGAGCGATCTGGCTGTTCTCCGGCAGAGCGCTCGATGCGATTCCCGAGTTGTACGGCGAGATCGACACCGCGCGTCAACAGCGCGGAATGCTCCAGCTGTTCGAACGGCGCGTCGGCAATGTGCGCGTCTTCGAAGCGATTTCAGTCGTCCTCGGCCTCCTGCTGCTGTATCTCGCGATGGTGGTGCTCGGACGGCTGCTGACGCCTCTCGCCGCCCTCTTCTGGCGAAAGGTGCTTAGACGAGGCGGCCACGCGCCGTCCGATGCGCTTCCGAGGCCCGCGCGCTTGTTCGCCATGAGTGCCCTGGCGCACTGGCTGTCCTCGATCGTCCCGCTCTCGCTCCTCGTGCGGGAGTTCCTGTGGAATATCACGAGCCTGTCGATGATCGTCTCGGGGACATGGCTGCTCGTCGTGCTGAACGGCGAAATCGAGCGGCACCTGCTGCGACGGATTCCAGGAGTGAACGCCGCGGCTGCCATCTCGCTCCTCCGTGTGGGACGGCGGATCGTCGACGTGCTGGTGATCTTCGGGGCGCTGCTCGTGACGCTCCGTCACTTCGGCGTGGATCCGACGCCCGTCCTTGCCGGCCTGGGCGTCGGCGGCCTCGCGGTCGCCCTCGCGGCGCAGAAGACGCTGGAGAACGTGATCGCCGGTGCGTCGCTGATCTTCGATCAGGCGGTGCGCGTCGGCGACTTCCTGAAGATCGGGGATATCGAGGGGACAGTGGACTCCATCGGCCTTCGATCTACTCGCATTCGCACGCTTGGACGCACGATCGTGAGCGTGCCGAACAGTCAGATCGCCAACATGAGCCTCGAGACGCTCTCGGCGCGCGACAAGTTCTGGTTTCACCACGTCGTCGGGCTGCGCTACGAGACGACGACCGAGCAGCTACACACCGTTCTCGACGGCATACGCGAGATGCTGGCGCATCACCAGACTGTCGACGGCAGCTCGATCCGCGTGCGCTTCCTTCGACTGGGCCCGTTCTCGCTCGACGTCGACGTCTTCGCGTACGTACTGGCGCTCGACTGGAACCAGTTCCTCGAGATCCAGGAACGGCTGCTCTTCGATCTCACCGCCGTCGTCGCCGCGGCGCGTACCGCAATAGCGTTCCCGTCCCAGACGATGTATGTGAACGGGTCGACGTCGCTCCTCAGCGACGCCACCGCAGTCGGCGACAGCCGCTGACAAGATCGAACAGGAGGAAGTGAGAAAGGGAGGAACGCCCCAGACGGCTGTCGTTGATTGGGGCTCAGGGGTGCGGGCGCGTTTCGAAGCTGCCGCCGAGCGCGAGATGCAGGTTGACGCGCTGCACGCGCTGCTCGGCCTGCATGCGCACGAGCGCCGATCGCGTCGCATTCAGCGCCAGCTGGCGCTGCGAGACGTACCGGAGATCGGTGCTTCCCACCTTGTATTGCGTCTGGACGATCTCGTAGGCGCGCTGATTGTCGGAGAGCGTTTGCGCGAGAATCTGCTCGCGCTCGCGTGCGGCGTTTTCGGCCGCCAACGCGCCTTCGACCTCCCCAAACGCGCGCAGACCAACCTGTGCGTACGCCGCCACGGCCTGCTTCTGTTCAGCCGTGCGTATCTCGACCTGCGTTTTGAGCGCGCCGCCTTTGAAGAGCGGCATCACGAGACTGGCGCCGTAGTTCCACACCGGATTGTCGCGATCCTTCAGGAAGAACAGATCGCTCGAGATCGCGCTGACGCCTGCGGTCAAGGAGATGGCCGGGAGGCGCGCGGCCTTTGCCTCGTGAATTCTGTTGAACGCAGCGGCCACCCGGCGTTCGGCGGCGATCACGTCAGGACGACGCTCCAGCAGCGCGGATGGCAACCCCGCGGGCACGCGATCCGGCTGTCCCGGCAGTTGCGCCGTCACGGCAGCCGCGGCGGCCGGATAGTGCCCCATCAGCAGCTCCAGCGCGCGAATCGCGTTTTCGCGCGAGAGTTGCAGCTCGCGGAGCGTGTCTCTGTAGGCGCCGACGTTCGCCCTCGCGACGTAGAGGTCTTCGTCGTTGCCGACGCCGACCTGCGATCGCGTTTGCGCGAGACTGACCAGCTGATCGCCTTCCTGGATCGATGCGCGTGCGACTTCGGCCTGCAATCCTGCCTCGGTCGCCAGGAACCAGCTTTTCACGACCGCCGCGGCCATTGACTGCCTCGCGTACTCGAAGTCTGCCTGCGCGGATCTCGCGTCTTCCCGCGCCGCCGCCCGGCCGTACCGGACGCGTCCCCACAGGTCGATTTCCCAGGACGCGCGGATCAAGGCACCCTGAATGCCTGTACTGTCACCCCCGAGGCCACCCCCACCCTTCGCGAGCAGATCGACCGACGGGTACAGCTGCGCGCCCGCGAGC
>JBKPTT010000037.1:0-6300 GCA_046735635.1 Acidobacteriota bacterium
GGTCAAAAACATCAGGTTCGAACTGCGCGACCCGGTCGCCGTGACTGCGCGTCGGCGTGAGGTAGTAGAAGCGGACGCCGGCGTCGATGGTCAAGCTTCGGCTCATGCGCCAGTTGTCCTGCGCATAGAACTCCGTATTCACGAACTGACCGTGTCCGATCGGGCGTTTGTCCGCTTGCTGAAAAGAGGTCACAGTGCCGAGGAGCGCGTTGGCGAAACCGACGTTCGTGTTGCCCGACTGACCAGTGTCGTTGTTGAAACTGAACGTGCCGTTATACGCCGATCGCTGCTGCGCTGGCCGCGTCGAATGTTCGACGAAGATGCCAGTCTTGATGTTGTGTGTTTTCCAGACCTTGGTGAGGCTGTTCGAAAAGTCCCATACCGTCATGTAGCCATAAAAAGGAAAGCGCCGTTCGTATTGAAACAGCCCGAGTGACGCGGCCCCGCCTGCCGTAATGCCGCCGTTGAATGTCGCGTTCGGCAACAGGTTAAGCGGATTCGCCTGAGGAAAGAACTGCGGCATTCCCGGCAGCACCTTGTCGCGGTTGTTCGCGTCGAGCGCTGCCTGGCTGAGTGCCGACGCGCCTTGGTAGCCCCAATTCACGCCCGCCGTTGCCTCGACAAACGTCGTCGGGTTGATCGTGTGAAGCAACGTCGTGACATAACTCGCCGCATCGGTGTCGAACCGACTCGGCATCTGCGGCCAGCCGCCGCCGAATCCGAACGGCGCCACAGGCCCCGCACGCTTCTCGTAGCCGAATTGCAACCGGCCGTAGACCGTCGTTCGCGATCCGACATTCCAATCGACGCGGAGGACCTGGTCGTTGCGCGGCCAGTCGTTCACCATCTGGTAGGCGTAGTTGTACTGATTGGTGCCCGACGAGTCAGTGGCGTTCGGCAATGGGAAGAGCTTAAGGAGTGCCTGTCCAGTGGGGTCGATCCGATCCGGCGGGATGACATTATTTGTGAAACATCCCGGCCCGCCGGTTCTGGCGTTGCACACAGCGTCTCGTTGTGGATCGCGGATGAAGACGAGCCCCTTGCCCGTGCTGTCGAACGTCTGTGAGAAATCCCCTTGGCGTTCGCGCGCCGTCGGCATGCGGCGTAGGTTCAGCGTCCCCGGATCGGTTCTGGCCAGCAGGTCCTGCGACCAGAAGAAGAAGAGACGGTTGCGCTGTCTGTTGAAATCCGTAGACGGCAGGAGGATCGGGCCACTCAGGGTCCACGCGACGTTGTCGAATCGGTACATGGCCGCCTCACACGACAGCCGATCGCCTTGCCAGCATTGCTGCTTCCGCTGGTACTCGTTCCCGTTCAACGCGGCATCACGCTTGTAAAAGGCGGCGCTCCCGTGGAAGTCCTTCGATCCGCTGCGGGTAATGACGGTAATTGATGCCCCAGAACTGCGCCCGTACTCGGCCTGGAAGTTCGCCGATTGCACGCGGATCTCGGCAATTGAATCGACAGACGGCGCGGCGATGTTCCCCGTGTTTCCTGGGAGCTTGTTGCTGACGCCATCGTACGCGAGGTTGACGTTGGTCCTCCCATTGATGCTCAGGCCAGAGAGAAGGCTCCAGGTCGGTGCTTCGCGCGCGTTGGTGTCCACGATGCCGGCCAGAAGCTTGATCTTCCCGAGAGCATCACGTCCCTTCAGGCTGATGTTGTCCAAATTGTCCTGAGTGATCCGACTTCCCCGTGCCGCGGTCGTGGTCTGCACGAGATCAGAGGTGGTAGCCACAGAGATCGTCTCCTGGATGTCGCCCGCCTCAAGCACGAGCGGTGATAGCTCGACGCGATCGGTCGAGCCGACAGAGACGGTTTGTGGTTCCTTCGCCTTGAACCCCCTGAGAGACGCGCGCACGTCGTACGTTCCGGCGAGCACCGCGACGAACTCGAACCGTCCGTCGGCTCGCGTGGTCACTTCGCGAGGCCAGCTCGTATCGATGTTCGTGATGGTGACCGTCGCGGCTGGAACCACAGCGCCGCTGCTGTCGACGACGAACCCGCTGACATTCGCCGTCACGCCCTGTGCTTGGAGAAGCGGCCCCGCGGGAGCGGCCAATGCGAAAGCAAGCGCGAGTCGCAGGCGCACAGTGTGCATCTCATCGCTCCTTCCGGGAGATTGCCGCGTGCACGTCGACGTCCCAGTTCAGTACGACCGTCAGGGAATGGATGTCCAGCTCGGCCGCTCTGATGAAGAGGAAGCGCCGCCCGTCGGGCGACACGTCATAGGTCGGACCGGTACCGGGGTCTGAAAGCGTCAGGTGTGGCTTGACGACCGGGACTGCGGCGGCATAGGAGAACGAGGGAGACGTCCGAACTCGCACCGACATGACCGTCCCGTCTTGCGTGCGATAGAAGATCTCGCGGCCGTCGCGCGACCAGATCGGGAGATGGCCGGTGCCCGTGGAAATCACGGTCTGCTGCGCTCGAACGTCGGTGAATCGCCGGACGACGATCTGGCCGAGGGCTGTCGCGGTCGTTGCGCCCGAGACGTACGCGATCCACTTGTCATCCGGTGACAAGCGCCCGTCGTTCTCACCGCCCGGATCGCCGAGCAGCGGAGTGAGGGTCGCCTTTGGGACGAGTTCGACCACGCGGAGATGGATTGCCTTCGGCATGATGTCCCAGTGGGTGAGCAGCCGCTTGCCGTCAGACGTGATTGCCGTGGGATGAATCCGTTGAGGAGCGGGTAGCGGAAACACAAGCTCGGGAGGCTTTGAGCGATCCGATGGGATGCGGTAAATGTTGCGTTCGGCACTCGTATAAAAGATCTCCGAGCCGTCCCGGGTCCACACTGGCATCGCGTCTCGCGCGGGTCCGGACGTCAACTGCTGCGGTAATCGACTGCCCTCCACATCCAGCACCCACAGGTCGCGATCGGCGTCCGCCACATACGTGGCCACGCGCGTACCGTCGGGCGAGAGGCGCAGATGCGAGTACATGCGCTCCTCCGCGGGGAACGGCTGTTCGCGGCCCTGCCGATCGAGCCAGACGAGCCGCCGTCCGGCGGCGCGCTCCGCATAGACGAGCGTGCCGTTGTCCGCGATGGCGTACATCAGCGCCCCTGAATACCGCGTCGGCTGGATCTGCAGATCGAGCGCTCGCGGGCTGCTCGTGAGGCGTGCCGCATGTCCGTCGAATCCAGCCGCGAGCAGCGTTCGTCCCTGGGCAAAGACGATGGCGTCATTTCCAACAAGTTTGGGATTGGTCGCGTTCGGGATGACGTCCCGTGGTTCGGTTGCGTCGGTCGCGGTCGGCGGCCAGACCGCAATGCTGTTCAGGCTGCTCTGAAACCCTCCGCGGAGGATCGTGAACAGCATCGAGCCATCCGCCAGTAGGACGGGCGTGTGATGACCCTCCTCGCCCTTGCGGAGGTGGGTGATCGACCGTCCGTCGAGCTGTTCCAGAGGACGTGCTCCCCCGCCAGTGACGATTCGATCATCTGAGAGCCACGCCATCTGTCGGCCGGGGCCATCGAAGACCAGCTGCGTCGGCCCTCCGGTCGCCGGGAGCTCTCTGACCTGCTGGCCCTGCGAGAATGCCACCCATTGGCTGTCGGGCGAGAACATCGGATTAGTGGCCTGATCAGTGTCTGGAACCGGGGCGGTCTGCCCGGTCTGCAACGTGTGGAGGAAGAGAGACAACCTCCCGTCGCGCACGCCGACGAAGGCGATGCGGCTGCCATCCGGTGCGATTGCGAAGGAGGTGCCGTTAATCGGAATGTCGAGCGTCACGCCTGGCGGCAAGTTCAAAGCAAGGCGGGTCGGGACGCGAGACGGCGCGCGAGGGGCAGCGGGGCCGGCTCCGTGCCCGGCTTGCGAGCGCCACAAGAGCACGGCGAGCGCGAGCGCGGCAGCCGTAGGAACGCCGGTCAGGAAGACATGCCGCCATCGCCGATCGCGCTCGACCTTCGAGTTCGGCGGACGACGGGTCGCGCGCGCTAACTCTCGTCCATCGCGCACCCAGACCAGTTCGCTCTTCAAATCGCGCGCGGTCTGCCAGCGATCGTCCGGATTCTTTGCGAGGCACTTCTGGACGATGCGATCGAGGTTGGGCGGCGTCAGCGGCTGACGGTCGGTCACCGGTGGAGCGTCGTGCTCGAGGACTGCGGCGATGAGGCCCGCCTGCGAATCCGCCTTGAATGGCCGCTTGCCGGTGAGCATCTCGTAGAGAAGCGCACCGAACGCAAAGATATCGGTGCGCGTGTCCACCTTCTCGCCCCGAAGTTGTTCCGGTGAGGTGTAGGGCAGCGTGCCCATGACCAGTCCCGCACTGGTCAAGCCGGAGACGCTCGAGACCGGGGCGGCGTTGAGACCGGCCGGCTCGGGCACGCGCAGCTGCGCGAGGCCGAAGTCCAGCAGCTTCACTCCCGTGCTCGTCAGCATGACATTCGCCGGCTTCAGGTCGCGATGCACGATGCGCTGGCTGTGGGCCGCGATCAGAGCATCGGCAATGTCGATGGCGTACGCGAGCGACTGTCCGATCGAGAGTGGCCCGCGCGCGATTCGCGCCGCGAGCGTCTCGCCATCGAGCAGTTCCATGACGAGATATGGCACGTCCGATCCGGACATCTCGGCGACGCCGACGTCGTGCACCGTGCAGATTCGTGGATGCGAGAGCCGGGAGATCGCACGTGCCTCCCGTTCGAACCGCTCGCGGCTGCCGGGCGCGGCATCCCGTTCCGATGAAAGAACCTTGATCGCGACCTGGCGATCGAGCCGAGTATCGCGGGCGCGGTAGACCTCGCCCATGCCTCCAGCGCCGAGCGGTTCGAGGATGGTGAACGCGCCAAGCGACGTCCCCGTCGCGAGACGCGTCTGAGGGACCGGATGACCTGGTTCGGAAGGGCTAACGGGGGGTTCGCCCCGCGGACCGGGCGCCGGCGCGCTCAGGAACTGTCCGGCGCTCTCATGAGCCGCGAGCAGCGACTCGATTTCGCGCCTGAGGAGCGGGTCATCCTGCGTGTGCTCGTCAAGAAAACGCGGCCGCTCCTCTTTCGGACGCTCCAATGCGCCTTCGAAGAGCCCGCGCAGCAGTTCCCACTCGGCGGCCATGTCACACCGCCTGTCCCTGCATCTCGCGATAGAGCCACGCCTTCGCAAGCGCCCAGTCGCGTTTGACCGTGATTGACGCCACGTCCAGCACCGAGGCGATTTCGTCGACCGTCAATCCACCGAAGAACCGCAGTTCCACGAGCTGACTCTGGCGGGGATACGTCTCGGAAAGCCGCTGCAGCGCGAGGTCCAGCGCGACGACGTCCACCGTCAAGGGCTCGACACCCGCGTCGCGGTCCTCGAGCGGAACTCGATCGCCCGCGCCGCGCTTCCGGGCGTGATGCGACCTGGCGTGATCGACCAGGATGCGGCGCATCAAGTGCGCGGCGATCGCGAAAAACTGCGTGCGGTTCTGCCACTGGACCCGCCGCTGATCGACGAGCTTCAGATACGCCTCGTGAACCAGGGCCGTGGGCGGTAACGAGTGGCCCGGCCGCTCGCGCTGCAGGTAGCCGCGCGCCAGGCGGCGCAATTCCGAATAGACGGCGTCGATCAGACGGCTCCGCGCCGCCTCGTCGCCCTTGCTCCAGTCGACGAGGAGCCCGGTGATATCCGGTCCCGCCTGGTGCATGGCCATTTTTATACGCCAATCCGCGGCCAATGAGACCGAATTCCGCGCGCTTCCGCGTTTCCTCTGCCGCCACCGCAATCCACGCGGTCGCCGGAAACAGGGAGCCGTCTCATGCCGCTCGTCCCGTCGGTGGTCCGCGCCGCTGTCGTGCCATGGGCGGTCGCGATCCTCTCGTCCTCGAGTGCTGCTTCGGCGAGAGGGGCGGCGCAAGGGACGGAACAGCCAGCGAAAAAATCAGCCTGGGCCTGTCGCCTCATCCCAGCCGCTTCGGTTCGTCCCGTGGTCGAAAAGGGCATGCAGCGGTCGGAAACGATCCGCCGCCAATGCGAGGAGCTCGCCGCCGCGCATGCGGTGGTCGTCCTCGAGTGGGGCGCCATGGCGGATTCCCAGTTACACGCACGGACGGCCATGGAGGTCCGCGACGGTGTCGTTGTCGCGAGTGTGAGGCTGCCTCCGCTTGGCGACAACGTCGTGCTGATGGCCCACGAGCTGCAGCACGTGATCGAGCAGACACGAGGTCTCGACCTCCGCGCCGAGGCCAAACGGCCAGGGTCCGGTGTCTGGCAGTCGTTTGGAAACTACTACGAGACCCAGGCGGCGGTCGACGTGAGCCGTCGCGTTGCGGAGGAACTGCGCGCGTACTCCAAAGCCGATCGCCGGCGGCGCGAATGA
>JBKPTT010000038.1:0-5256 GCA_046735635.1 Acidobacteriota bacterium
GGTCACTGCCGCTCAGCTGATAATTCCGGTCCGGCGCGCGCCCATAAGGTACAATTCAAGGTTTGGGGCATTCCCCGGCGCCCCTCACCTTGGACCCATGGGCCACGACTGGGTTGCCGTCCGCGGCGCCCGTGTTCACAACCTGAAGAATATCGACGCCGACCTCCCGCGCGAGCGGCTGGTCGTGATCACGGGCCTGTCTGGCTCGGGGAAGTCGTCGCTCGCCTTCGACACGATTTACGCGGAAGGGCAGCGGCGCTACGTCGAATCGCTCTCGGCCTATGCGCGGCAGTTTCTCGAGCAGATGGAGAAGCCGGACGTCGATCTCATCGACGGCCTGTCGCCGGCGATCGCGATCGAGCAGAAGACCACCGGGTCCAACCCCCGATCGACGGTCGGGACCGTCACCGAGATTTACGATTACCTGCGGCTGCTGTTCGCGAACATCGGGATGCCGCACTGCCATATCTGTGGGCGCGCGATTGCGTCGCAGTCGCTCGAGCGCATCATCGACATGGTGATGCTCTCCCCGAACGACGAGCGCGTGAACGTGCTCGCGCCGATTGTCCGCGGCCGCAAGGGCGAGTTCAAGAAAGAGCTGGCGAACCTGCGTACGCGCGGCTTCACGAAGGCGCGCGTCGACGGCCAGGTCCGCTCGCTCGACGAAGACATCAAGCTCGATCGCCGGCGCAACCACACCATCGACGTCGTCGTGGATCGCGTGGTGCTGAAGCCCGGCGTCGAGCGCCGGCTCACCGAGTCGGTCGAGATCGCGCTGAATCTCGCCGACGACATCGTCATCATCAACACGCTCGACGGCGGCGACCGGCTGTTCTCGCGGCGGCTCGCGTGCACGTATTGCGGCGTCAGCATGCCCGAGATGACGCCGCGCGCGTTCTCGTTCAACTCGCCGCACGGCGCGTGTCAGCAGTGCCAGGGACTCGGCGCGGTGTACGACTTCGATCCCGCGCGGCTCGTGCCCGACGAATCGCTGTCGCTCCACGACGGCGCGATCGCTCCGTGGGCCCGAGGCGATCGGAAGCTCGTGCGCGAAGCGCTCGGATCGCTGAGCCGCACGTTCGGCATCGACCTGACCATTCCGTTCCGGCGGTTGTCGAAGAAAATTCGCGACATTCTGTTCTACGGCGCGCCCGGCGGACGGCGCGCGGAGGACAAGAAGGCGAAAAAGGGGGAGTCCAAGGATCCATTCGGTGCGGGATTCGAAGGTCTCGTTCCCAATCTTCGGCGTCGCTACGAAGAGGGCACCTGGTTAGAGCAGGAGAACCTCGAGCCGTATCGCGCCTTGCGCCCCTGCACGACGTGCGGCGGCGAGCGGTTGAAGCCGCAAAGCCTAGCCGTACGGGTCAAGGGCCGGACGATCTCGGAGTACGTCAACCTGCCGATTTCGGAGGCGGTCCGCGTATTCGACACGCTCGAGCTCAGCGACCGCGAAGGGTTGATTGCGACCCGTATCCTCCGCGAGATCCGCGATCGGTTGCACTTCCTCAACGACGTAGGTGTCGGTTATCTGACGCTCGGCCGTAGCGCGGCAACGCTGTCGGGTGGAGAAGGCCAGCGCATTCGGCTCGCGACGCAGATCGGGTCGAACCTGACGGGCGTCCTCTACGTTCTCGACGAACCGTCGATCGGACTGCACCAGCGCGACAACCGCGCGCTCCTCTCAACGCTCGCCCGTCTTCGCGACCTCGGAAATACAGTCGTCGTCGTCGAGCACGACGAGGAGACGATCCGGACCGCCGATTACGTGATCGACCTCGGACCCGGCGCGGGTGAGCACGGCGGCGCGGTGATTTTCCAGGGGACCCCCGATATGCTCCTCGAAGACGGTCATGAGTCGCTCACCGGCGCGTATCTGCGCGGCGAGCGCGTGATTGAGACACCCGCGACGCGGCGTCCCACGAGCCGCGGCGAGATCGTCATCAAGGGCGCGCGCGCGAACAATTTGAAAGACATCGACGTCGCGCTGCCTCTCGGCGTGCTCACAACGGTGACGGGCGTCAGCGGATCCGGCAAGTCGACGCTGATCAACGACATTGTCTACAAGGCTCTGGCGCGCACGCTGTATCGCGCGGCCGACGAACCCGGCGCGCACACCTCGATCGAAGGCATCGAGCTCGTCGACAAGGTCATCCAGATCGATCAGTCGCCGATCGGCCGCACCCCGAGATCGAATCCGTCCACCTACACCGGACTCTTCACGTTCATCCGCGAGCTGTTTGCGATGCTGCCGGACGCGAAAGCACGGGGTTTTCGTCCGGGGCGTTTCTCGTTCAACGTGAAGGGCGGACGCTGTGAGGCGTGCCAGGGCGACGGCGTCATCGCCATCGAAATGCACTTCCTGCCCAACGTGTATGTCACGTGCGAGCAGTGCAAGGGCAGGCGCTACAACCGGGAGACGCTCGAAATCAAATACCGCGGCAAGTCCATTGCCGATGTGCTCGATCTGACCGTCGACCAGGCACTGCCGCTCCTGGAAAACTTTCCACCCATCGCGAACAAACTTCGAACACTGCAGGACGTCGGGCTGGGCTACATCGAGCTGGGTCAGTCGGCGACGACGTTGAGCGGTGGAGAAGCTCAGCGGGTCAAGCTGGCCAAGGAACTGTCGCGCCGCGGCACCGGGCGGACGCTCTACATCCTCGACGAGCCTACGACCGGGCTGCACTTCGAGGACACCCACAAGCTGCTCGACGTGCTGAACAAACTTGTCGATCAGGGCAACACCGTTGTCATCATCGAGCACAACCTGGATGTCATCAAATCGGCCGATTACGTAATCGACCTCGGGCCCGAAGGAGGCGCGGGCGGGGGCCGGATTGTCGCGAAAGGGACTCCTGAGGAAGTCGCCAGGAGCCGAGAATCGTTCACAGGGCGGTTCCTCGCAGGCATTCTCGGTGCGCCGCCCAGGCAGGCGGCATCATGAGTGCTAGCTCGAGCGTGTCAAACCGGCTCGAATGGTGTGGTAACAGAGCCACAGTTCCGCTCGACAAATCTGTGGTCCGTTGGCCACACGATCCTGTCATAGAAACATTGAATCTGCCCCAAAGAACCATCAAAAGTGCTGGGAACAAACCAGTTAGTAGCAGTCATGGCCACGTAACTGCCGTGGCAGGGCCTTTGCTCAGGTCCGAGCGGCTCCCCCTGCTGTCAGAGAGGCCATGAGCGCTCAGCGAACCCTTCGACGCCCCGTATCGTGCACCGGAATCGGACTTCATTCCGGAAACAAAGTGACGCTCTCGCTGAAGCCGGCACCCGCCGACTTCGGGATTCGGTTTCAGCGCGCCGACCTTGGCGGGCTCGAAATCCCCGCAACCGTCACGCATCTGGGCGGCATTCAATACCAAACCGGACTGACTCGCGAAGCGGTGTCAGTCGAAACCGTCGAACATCTGCTTGCGGCACTCACGGCTCTCGGCATCGACAATCTCGTCGTCGAGTTGAACAGCCCGGAAGTGCCGATCATGGATGGCAGCGCGGCGCCGTTCGTGTACCTCGTCAACGAGGCGGGGATCAAGCGGTTGCAGACGCCGCGGCGGTACCTGAAAGTGCTGCGCCCGATTTCGTTGACGCAGGGCGACAAGCGCATTGCGCTCTATCCGTCGGACCATTTCAAGGTCACCTACAGCATCAGCTTCGATCACCCGCTGCTGCGACATCAGTCGCGGACGATGAGGATCACCGAGGAGAGCTTCGTCGAGGAGATTGCGCCGGCGCGGACGTTCGGGTTCCTGAAGGAAGTCGAGATGCTGCGCCAGCGCGGCCTCGCGCTGGGCGGCTCGCTCGACAACGCGATCGTGCTCGGCGAGACGGGCGTGCTGAACAACGCCCTGCGCTTCGAGGACGAATTCGTCCGCCACAAGATCCTCGACGTCATCGGGGATCTCTCGCTCGTCGGCTACTCGGTGATCGGCCACCTCGTCGCGCATCGCGGCGGGCACGCGCTGCACACGGCGTTTGCCGCGCGGATCCTCGAAGAGACCGATGCGTGGCGACTGGTGGATGCGCCTGCGGAGCCGGCTCTCGTTCCCGTGCCGGCGGCGGCGAGTGGCGCGGCTGCTGCGGCCCGCCTCGCGAACTGACGTCCCGTCTTCGGACCCGACTTTCGACATCAGCCCACCGCGCGAATCGCAGCGGCGTGTGGTATTCCGGCGCGACGTGTTCTCCACGATCGCCTTGCACACCGCGTTACAACTGCCCGCCGTTCCGCGTGGCTTCGCGTCCGACTGGCTGCTTCTCTCCTCTTCGAGCGTGTAGGTGTTCATGCATACTGGGGCGGGAGCGTGAACGCGACCACAACACAGTGAAGTCTGCGCCAGGAACCTGCGGCCGCATGCAGATACCAGGACCAGCGAAGTGAGAACCGCCGAAATCGTTTTTCGATCTCGAACTTCCGGAAATCGCACAGAGGTCCTCGAGAAGGTCCAGAGCTATCTCGCTGCGTTACTGCACAACGGGCAGATCGGCGACGACATGCTCATCGCGAAGATCAAAGGCGGCTATCTGGCAACCGTCAGCCTGCCTGAGGCGGATGCGCTCGCCAGCCGATTCGCGAACAACTGGGTCCGTAAAAGCCTCCGAGAACTGAGGGCACTCGGAATCGAACGGCCCAAAGTGACGGACATCGGCTTGGATCCTGAGAGCCGCGCACCATGCAGATGCCGGAAGCGGCCGTCTCTCATCCTGTTCACGACCTTCCTGCACGATGAATCGCCTGTGCGATGCGGCGCGTGTTTCGGTCCGATTGCGTTGTATCGACTGCCCGCCACGAACGAAGCAGGCCATCACCAGGACGTACTGCACTGGCGTGACACATACCAGGCAATGGACTGGCTGTTCATTGGAAGCGGGCCCGGCGAGCGGTTTGCTCACGAGCAGCTTTCCCGGTTCGACAGCGAGTTATCACGGGACGGGCGCGAACTGGCGAGAGCGCTCGAGAGGAAAGTGCGCATTCCTGTGTACTACCACTTGTCGAAGTATTTTGGACGCAGTGACCGGGCGGAGCGCAGTCGCAAGTGCCCCAGCTGCGGCAAGGCGTGGCTGCGCAACGAGCCGCTGCACCGAATCTTCGACTTCCAATGCCGGCGCTGTCGCCTGTTGTCGAATGTGGCGTTCGATGTGAGGATGAGTGGCGAGACTTAGCCCTGCCACGGCGTCACGCCTGTACGATCACTGCTGATTCTTCGTTCCGAGTCGCCGTCGCATATTCGACGGAAGGTACGGGGGATTACTGTGCAT
>JBKPTT010000039.1:0-2027 GCA_046735635.1 Acidobacteriota bacterium
CGTGAACGCCATGCGAATGGTGATTCCGGTTAACATCCTCGATCTGCGTTCGTGCGCGGTTCCAGTGGGATACGACGACGGCCTGCCGCAGGGCGTGCAGCGCATCGGCCGGCGCTTCAGCGAAGACCTGTTGCTCGATACGGCGCAGGCCGTCGAGGACCGCGCGCCGGCCCTTACGCCAATCGAACCGCGACATGGCGCGTCAACATAGCGCGCCATCACACGAGCTGGTTCAGCAACAAATCGACACACGACAGATCGGCAAACTCGGTTTCGGAGGAGAGCACATCATGACCAGCGAGAAGAAAACTACGCAGGGCGGCGCGATCAAAGTCGGCGTCGTCATGGACGAGACGGGGCCGCTGGCTCCATTGGGCATCGCTTGCGCGAACACGGCCCGGATGGTCGTGGAGGACATCAACGCGGCGGGCGGGCTGCTTGGCCGATCGCTCCAGCTGATTCTCGAAGACAGCGAGACCAACGACAACGTCGCGGGCGCGAAGGCCGAGAAACTCGTGCGCGACGATCGCGTGGACGTCGTGCTGGGTGGCATCTACAGTTCGACGCGGCAGGCGATCAAGCGGCCCGTCGTGGAGCAGGCGAAGACGCTCTACATCTACCCCGAGCAGTACGAAGGGCAGGAAGCCGATCCGCTCATCTTCTGCACCGGGCCCGTGCCGGCGCAGCAGGTGGAGCCGTTCATTCCGTGGCTGATGAAGGAGACGGGCGCGAAGACGTTCTATCTGCCGTCGGCCGACTACATCTGGCCCCACGTGATGAACGCAAAGGTCCGCGAGGTCGCGACCGCCAATGGGGGATCGGTCCTGGGAGAAGAGTATTTCCCGCTCGATCATGCGGACTACGGACAGACGGTCGAGCGGATCATGTCCGCGGGCGTTGATGTCGTGTTCAACACGACGGTGCCGCCGGGTGTCGTGCCGTTTCTCGAGCAGCTGACGGCGGCCGGTTTCCAGAAGCGCGGCGGGAAGGTGGTCTGCACCTACTTCGAAGAGAACCTTGTCGGCGCGCTGCCGCCTGCGATCATCGAAGGCGCCTACGGCTGTCTCGACTACTACCAGACGGTGACGGATGCGTTCAGCACGGCTCTCCTCGATCGGTACAATGCGCGGTTTCCCGGTGCGCCGAAGTTCTCGGCCGGCAGCGCGTCAACCGGCATGTATCGTGGCCTCAAGCTCTGGGAGTCGGCAGTGCGCGAAGCGGGCACGTTCGATCAGGACGCGGTGATCAAGGCGCTCGACCACGCGCGGCTCGCGGACGGCCCGGGAGGGCCGGCTGCGATGGTCCCCGGCCAGCACCATCTGCGCCTGAACATGTACATCGCGCAGGTGCGGAAGGGAGCGTTGGAAGTCCTCAAGAATCTCGGGGCCATCGATCCGAAGGAGGAGATGGTCGCCGCGCTGGTTCCATAGGTCGGCGTGACCACTTGCACTGGCGGTGTCCGCTGTTTTCGGGCGGACATCGCCGGCGGCGGCAGCCTGCAAACGTTGGTCGCGATAGATGAAGCGAGTGACGATGCGCACGCATAGCTGGCCTGCCGCGAAGAGCTTGACGGCTACGCGCGATGTGGTCATCATGACTACATGGCTCAGCGGGCGACGGTCGGCGCTCGGGAACTGAAGACACGATTGGGCACCTATTTGCAGCAGGTGCGACAGGGCCGCACGCTCGTCGTCACTGATCGCGGGGAGCCAGTGGCGGAGTTGAGGCCTCTGCACGGGAAGACCGACGAGGATACAACGCTCGAGCGTCTGAAGGCGCTCGGGGCAGTGACCCGGGCTGAACGGCGGCCGCTGACGCCGTTTCGTCCGATTCGCGCACGCGGCGGCCGTCTCGTTTCCGACGCCATCGTGACCGATCGCGAAGATCGCGCGTGACGCGCTACTTCGACGCGAGTGCGCTGGTCAAGCGGTACGTCCGAGAATCCGGTAGCGTCGTCGTTCGCCGATTGCTCGGCGCCGGAATCGTGGCGACGAGCCGGTTGTCCGAGGTCGAGATCGCGTCAGGGA
>JBKPTT010000040.1:0-38561 GCA_046735635.1 Acidobacteriota bacterium
ACCCGGCCCCGTGTGCGATGCTCCGCGTCCCGCACCCCTACCTGGCCTTTGCGGAGGCGGTTGAGCTCTTCGCCGATACGAGCCGCCCGCCCGCCGGCCTTCACCGCCTCGCGGACGTTGCCGCCTCTTCGCAGATTGCCCCAAACGCGTCCATCGGCGCGTTCGCCGTCGTCGGCGAGGATGTTCGGATTGGTCCTCGAACGATCGTTCACCCGCACGTGATCGTTGGCGCAGGCGCCAGGATTGGCAGCGACTGCGTCATCCACAGCCGCGTCTCGATTCGCGAGCGCGTGACGATCGGCGACCGTGTCGTCATACAGGATGGCGCCGTAATCGGCAGCGACGGGTTCGGTTTCGCGAAGCGGCCGGATGGCAGTCACCAGAAGATCCCCCAGATCGGCAGCGTGATCATCGAGGATGATGTGGAAATCGGGGCGAACACGGCAATCGATCGACCGGCCGTCGGCGAAACGCGGATTGGCGCGGGTACGAAGATCGACAACCTCGTGCAGATCGCGCACGGCGTGACGATCGGGCGGCACGTGCTGATGGCGGCGCAGGTGGGCGTCGCGGGCAGCACGACGATCGAGGACTCGGTCACGCTTGCGGGCCAGGTCGGCGTCTCCGGTCACATCACGATCGGCAAAGGCACGGTCGCGACGGCGCAGACCGGCATTCCAAACAGCGTCGACCCCGGTTCGTTCATCTCGGGATATCCCGCAATCGCGAACCGCGACTGGCTCAAGTCGTCGGCCGTCTTCCGCAAGCTGCCCGAGCTCAGGAAGACGCTGTCGGATCTCGAGGCGCGGCTCGCGGCCCTCGAGGCTCGTCTAAAGTAGAATCGGAGGAGCCACCGGCCAGGCCCGGAAACTCATGTCCCATGCAGTCTTGCGGTCCGTCGCCGCGCTCGCTGCCGCGGCCGCGGTACTCCTCCCGATCGATCTGTCCGCGCGCGCCTCGTCGCGCCCGGCGCCGCTCGACTACTCGACGACGACGCTCGCGAACGGCCTCCGCGTGGTGTTTCTCGAAGATCATTCGACTCCGATCGTCCAGGCGGAGATCTGGTATCACGTCGGCTCGAAGAACGAGCGCGCTGGTCGCACCGGGTTCGCGCACCTGTTCGAACACATGATGTTCAAGGGCTCCAAGAACGTGGAGCCGGAAGGACATCCATCGTGGATCTCGAGCATCGGCGGACAGAGCAATGCCTACACCACCGAGGACACGACGGTTTTCTGGCAAACGGTTCCCGCGCAGTATCTGCCGCTCGTCTTGTGGCTGGAAGCCGATCGCATGGCGACGCTTCGCATCGACGAGGACGTGTTCAAGACCGAACGTGAAGTGGTGAAAGAAGAGCGCCGCATGCGCGTCGACAACCAGCCGTACGGCGGGTTGAACGAGCTGATCTACGACCAGGCATTCACACTTCATCCGTACAAGCACCCGACGATCGGGAGCATGAAGGATCTCGAAGCCGCCTCGATCACCGACGTCCGGGATTTCTTCCACACGTATTACGTGCCGAACAACGCCACGCTGGTGCTCGTCGGCGACTTCAACGCCAAAGAAGCGCAGGACCTGGTGGTGAAGTATCTGGGCCGCGTGCCGAAGTCCACCCGGCCGGTGCCGCGCGACGTTCCCCAGGAGCCGCCGCAGACCAGGGAGAGGCGTGTCCGTCTCGAAGAAGCATGGCCGCTCCCGGCGGTCGTCGTCGCGCATCACATCACCTACGACGGACATCCCGATTCGTATCCACTGCACATCGCCTCGAAGGTCCTGTCCGACGGCCAGAGCTCGCGGATCTACCGAAGGCTCGTCTACGAAAAAGGGCTGGCGCTTGCGGCATTCGGGGGCGCCAGCATCATCGAGGATCCCAACCTGTTCTACGCGGTCGCGATCGTGCAGCCGGGGCACACGACTGATGAAACGATTGATGCATTGATTGCGGAGCTCGACCGCCTGCGCAACGAACCGATCTCCTCGGGGGAGCTGCAGCAGGCGAAGAACCAGTTCGCGCGCGACTACATCTTCAGCCGCGAGTCCAACAAGGACAAGGCGATGACGCTCGGACACGCGGCGGTCATCCACAACGACCTCAAGACGGCCGACGGGGAGTTCGACATCTTCATGAACATCACGCAGGCCGACGTGCAGCGCGTCGCGCGCAAGTACTTCACGCCGGAGAATCGGCTCGTCATCACGATCATGCCGCGCGGGGATCGCGGCAGCGGACGGTAATGTTGCGCCGCGCTGTCGTGTGCGTCGTGTCGATTCTCGCCATCGCGGCGGCAGCGTCTGCGCAGGTCGTCGACTGGCCGACCGAGCGTCCGCCGGGGGCGCTTCCGGCGCGGCAGGTCAACTTTCCGCCCTACCAGGTGCGCACGCTGCGCAACGGTCTGCAGGTCGTAGCCGTGTCTCACCACGAACAGCCGGCCGTGAGCATTCGGCTCATCATCCGCGCTGGCGGGGCGCAGGAGCCGCCGGCCAAGCCCGGCGTCGCGTACCTCGCGGCGTCGCTGCTCGATCAGGGCACGACGTCCAGGAACGCCGAGGCGATTGCCAGCACGATCGACTCGATCGGCGGCGCGATCGGCGCGGGAGCGGGAAGCGACCTGACTTTTGTCAACGCCGCGGTGATGAAAGACAGTCTGGGCGTCGGGTTGGACCTGGTGTCCGAGCTCGCGCGACAGCCGGCGTTCGCGCCCGAGGAGATCGAACGGCAGCGGCAGCAGATCCTGTCCGGCCTGAAGGTCAGTTACGACGATCCCGACTACCTCGCCGGCGTGGTGTTCGATCGGCTCGTCTACGGGTTTCACCCGTACGGGAAGCCGGATTCAGGGACGCCCGAGTCGATCGCGGCGATCACGCGTGCCGATCTCGTCGAGTTTCACAACCGTTGGTTTGCCCCGAACAACGCGATCCTCGCGATCGTTGGCGACGTGACGGCCGAGGAAGCGTTCGCAGGCGCGCAGCGCGCGTTCGGATCCTGGCAGCGCCTCGAGCTGCCGATCGTGAAGGCCGAGGAGCCTCCGGCGCCCACTCGACGCGTGGTCATCGTTGACCGTCCGGGCGCCGCGCAAACGGAGATTCGCGTCGGCAATATCGCGTTGCCCAGGCGGCATCCGGATTATCTGGCGCTCGATGTCGCGACGAAGATTCTCGGCGGCGAGGGCGGAAACCGTTTGCACCGGGTTCTCCGTTCCGAGCGCGGACTGACCTACGGTGCGTCGGCGGATTTGAACGCGCTCAAGGACACCGGCAACATCGTCGCGGAGACCGACACGCGATCGGAGAAGACAGCCGAAGCGCTCCGCCTCATCGTCGAGGAAATCGCGCGGTTGCAGCGGCAGCGTGTGTCGAACCGCGAGCTGGAGGACGCGCAGGAGTACCTGACCGGCAGTTTCCCATTGACCATCGAGACGCCGAGCGCGATCGCGCTGCAGATACTGAACGCGGTCTTCTACGGACTCGATCTCAACGATCTGCAGACCTATCGCGAGCGCGTCAACGTCATTACGGTCGACGACATCCAGCACGTCGCGCAGCAGTATCTGCGGCCGGATCGTTTGTCGATCGTGCTCGTCGGCGATGCATCCGTGTTTGCCAAGGATCTGCCTGGGGTTGGATTCGAACAGGTGGAGCGAATACCCATCACGGAACTCGATCTCGCGTCGCCCGATCTCCGTCATCACAGCCCCGCTCCGGGGGGCCGTATCGATCCGGCCGTATTTCATCCCCAGGCGCCCGCCTCCGCGGACCAGGCGCGCGAGGGCAGCGTCGAGACGAAACAGTTGATCGCACGCGCGATTGCGGCCAAGGGCGGGCTCTCGGTCCTCCGGTCGATCCAGACAGTTCGCGTGGAGTCGGTCGCCGCTGTTGGAACGGGCGACCAGACGACGGAGCTTCCAAGCATCACCACAATCCGCTATCCGTCGTCGTATCGCATGGACGTGCAGACGCCTGGCGGCCTTGTTGTACAGGTATTCAACGCTGGCAGCTACTGGATCCAGGACGCGCGCGGCGCCGCAGACGCGCCGGCCGCTGTCGCCGAGCAGATTCAAGGCGTGGTGCAGCGCGATACGGTTCCGCTGCTGCTCGCGCTCGCGGACGGCCGAGTGACCGCGAAACTGATCGACTCGAAGGTAGCGGGCACGCGCGCGCTCGAGGTCTCGATTTCCGGAGGCAGGCCGGTGACGCTCTGGTTTGACGAGGCGACCGGCCTCATCGCAAAGTCCACCTATCGCGTGGCGGGTGACATCACCGCCGAGGAAGTCTATTCCGATTATCGCGAGGTCAACGGTGTGAAGGTCGCCTTCAGGACCGAGTTGCGCCGCGAGGGTGCACCCGGCGTGACTCGTACGGTTCGCAAGTGCGAGTTCAACGTGCCGGTCGATACGAAGATCTTCAACAAGCCGAGCTGAGAGAGGATTCCGGGTTTCGTGCGTGTGATGATCTCGTGCGGCGAGCCCTCGGGCGACCTGTACGCCGGCGCGCTTGCACGGGAAATTCTCAGCGCCGACCCCACGGCCTCGGTGACCGGGTTCGGCGGGGCGCGGCTCGAGGCCGCCGGAGCTTCGCTCGTCGGTCATTTCGAGGGCCTGTCGGTCACCGGACTCCTCGAAGTCGCGAGACTGCTTCCCCGAACCTACGCGATCTATCGCCGGCTCGTGCGCGAGGCGGAGACTCATCCGCCGGACGTCTTCGTCGCCGTGGATTTTCCCGACTTCAATTTCACGCTCGCCCGCGCGTTGAAGAAGCGCGGTGTCGCTGTCGTCTACTACATCAGCCCGCAGCTCTGGGCCTGGCGCCGCGGTCGGATGCGAACGATGCGTCAGATTGCCGATCGCGTGCTCGTGATCTTTCCGTTCGAAGAGCAGATCTATCGAGAGGCGGGCGTGCCCGTGCAGTGGGTCGGACATCCGCTGCTCGACGTCGCGGACATGCCGGAACCGCGGGGCACCTTTCTGACGCGCATGGGGCTGGATCCGAACCGGCCGGTCGTCGCCCTGCTGCCGGGCAGCCGGCGCAACGAAGTGCGCGCGATCCTTCCGGGGCTCGCACGAGCGGCCGCGCTGATCCGCGAGCGTGTGCCTGCCGCCCAGTTCCTGGTGGGCCGCGCGCCGCACCTCCCGGATGACGTATTCGAGCCGCTCGCGCTTGCGGGGGACCGGTCGGTGATTGACGGCGAGTCCGATAACGTGCTCGCGGCCGCCGACGTCGCGCTCCTTGCCTCCGGCACCGTCACGGTCCAGGCTGCGCTTCACGAGTGCCCGATGGTCGTCGTGTATCGCCTCTCTCCGCTCACATATCTTCTCGGAAAGCCATTCGTCCACGTCGACACGTACGCGATGGCGAATCTCGTCGCCGGTCATCGGATCGTCCCCGAACTGATCCAGGACGCGTTCACGCCCGCGGCTGTGGCGGCCGAAGCCGTGAAGATGCTGACCGATCGCGCACACGCTGCGCGCGTGCGAACCGAGCTCGGTCGTGTACGCGCACGCCTCGGCGCGCCGGGTGCAAGCCGACGCGCGGCGCAGGCCGTCCTCGATGTGGCGTCTCGGCGCGGCGCGAGGCAACCGGACCCGCACAGCACGCGACAACCCCGGTGAGATCGCTGCACTCGGTGCTGTAGACTGGCAAGCATGCGTCATCTCATCGCTCTTCTCATGCTCGTGTGTCTCGCCGTGAACGTGCGCGCGACCGTGCTGCTGCCAGCCGAATTCCGTGAAGTCGTTGCGGGATCTGAAATCATCGTGTACGGGCGCGTCGCCGACGTGCGCCCCGAGTGGTCCGACGATCGCTCGCGCATCGACTCGATCGTCACGCTCGAAGCCGGAACGTACTTGAAAGGCGGCCCAGGCGGGATGGTGACGTTCCGCGTACCCGGCGGCCAGATCGGCCGGTATAAGAACGTGATGGTCGGCGCCCCCGAGTTCCGGCAAGGAGAGGAGGTCGTGCTGTTCCTGAGCGCCTCCGGCCCGACGATCGCGCACGTGTTCGGATTGAACCAGGGCGTTTACCGAGTGAGGGTTGACGCGCGGACCGGCCAACGGCTCGTGGTGCCGCCGGTGCTGACGGCTTCGAGCGACGCGCCGCAGTCAGTGGTGCGTGGCGACGCATCGCGTCAACCGCTGCCGCTCGACGCGTTCGCGGCCTCGGTGCGCACCGCGATGGCGCGGTCCGGCGGTGCGCGATGAAACACGCGGCCAGCGTTTTCGTCGCCGTCACGCTCGTCGTGGCCGCGACCACACCCGCGGCGGCCTACTTGAAACTCGGCACCGACATCGGCGACAGAACGGTGCCGCTGCGGTGGACGCAACAACCCATCCGTTACTTCGTGACCGATAGAGGCGTGCCGGGAGTGTCGTCGGCCCAGTTCCAGCAGGCCGTGACACGCGCCTTCGGGACGTGGGAAGCGGTGCCGACGGCCCAGACGTCCTCGACATTCGTTGGCTTCACGACAGCGAATCCGGTGCGGGGCGACGGCCTGACTGTGATCGGCTTCCAGAATCGACCCGAGCTCGAAAGCACGCTCGGCGCCACGTCGTTCATGATGGACATGGCCAATGGCGCGATTCTCGAGGCTGACATTTTCCTCAACTCGTCGTTTCCCTGGTCGGTGGCGTCCGGCGGCGAGCCGAACGCGTTCGACGTCGAATCGATCGCGCTCCACGAGATCGGCCACCTCCATGGACTGGCTCACTCGGCGATGGGAGAGACGGAGCTGCGCAGCGGCGGGCGGCGCGTGATCGCCGCAGAATCGGTGATGTTTCCGATTGCCTTTTCGCCTGGCAACACGTCGGGACGCACGCTGAAGGCCGACGATATCGCGGGCCTTTCGGACATCTACCCAGCGGCCTCGTTCAATCGCGAAACGGGCAGCGTCAGCGGCAAAATCACCAAGAGCGGCAAAGGCGTGCTCGGCGCCCACGTCGTCGCGTTCGACATGCGCACGAAGAAGCTCGTCGGAGGCTTCTCGCTGAGCGACGACGGCAGTTTCGTCATCGGTGGTCTCGAGCCCGGTCCTCACGTACTGCGCGTCGAGCCGCTCGACGATGGAGATATCGACAGCTTCTTTGACGCGACGCTGGACATCGACGTCGATTTCAAGCCGCAGTTCTACAGCAAGATCGTCGTCGTCCCGCGGGGCGGCGGCACGACGAACATCGAAGTCAAAGTGGTGGCGAAGTGAGGCGCGCGCTTGCGTGCGCCATCCTCGCCTGGGCGGCGTTTCCTCCAGCGGCGTCGGCGCAGCTCTACCGCCGCTACGATTTGCCGCGCAAGGGCTCGGTGGAATTCGCCGGCGGCGTTGTGTGGACGGGAGGATTCGATCAAGGTGACCTGTCCGCAGCGGAAACGAGGAACTCGGCGACCGACAACTCCCCATTCGTGCTCTTCACCGCAGCATCGAGGACCGAGCCAGCCATCGGCGCGCAGGCACGAATCGGCGCGTACGTCGCGAAGACGTTCTCGATCGAAGGGGGCTTCGAATACGCACGCCCCGAGATTTCCGCCGACCTGGGTAACGATGCGGAGCTCGCCAGCGATGTGACCGCGACCGAGAAGCTGACCCGGTTCGTCGTGGATGGCTCGGGTCTGTTTCACCTCACCGGGATCGCGTTCAACGGCGGCAACGGAGTGCCGTTCCTGCGCGCCGGCGCCGGGTACATCCGCGACGTCCACGAAAAGAACGAAGTGATCGACACTGGCATCGAATACCACGCCGGAGGGGGCGTGAAGATGTGGTTCGGGAACGGCAAGCACCGGACCGGCCTGCGATTCGATGGCGGCATCATGTTCCGAAGGAAAGGCGCGGACCTATCGGACAAGATGCGTCACCTGGGCACCGCCGGCGCGTCGATCGTGTATCTGTTTTAGCGGTTCGCGGTTCGCGGTTCGCGGTTCGCGGTTCGCGGTTCGGAGTCCCCATCCACGCCGACTGCGCTACCCGTCTCGTTCTTGCTCCCGCGGACCTGAGGTCATCCGCGGCGCGCGCGGCGAGGTGACATCACGTCCCCGGCGCCTCGGTCTAACGCCCGGAAAACTGCGCCTCCGGCGGTGAACTTACGATGGCCGCGTCGGCTGGGGTTTGCCGCGCGCCAGTCAACAATCACTTGCGCTCATTGCTTTACTGATCGGCAGTTTCGAAACAGCGCCGCCGCAGATCGCAGCGCCTGCGGCGCAGTTTTCGGTCTATCGATGCGGGCTGACCGCATCGCGCCGTGGACGTGATGTCACCTCGCAGCGCACGCGATCACGTCTGCGCCGACTGTGGCACTCGTCTCGTTCGCAGCGAGCTCGGACTCGCGTGACACGCGATCAGAAGTAAAGCGCGCCCGGAGCCCGACCGCCGTGCTGTGCCGGTCAGCGAAACACGAGGCCAGCGCGGGTCGCAGAACGCGATGCGGAGGGCGCGTCTTTTCCACGCGACGTCCGCGCGAGCAAGAACGAGACGAGTGCCACTGTCGGCGTGGCGCTCCGCGTTGCTCATGACGAGCGCGGGCCGCCAATCACCACCAGCCTCTAGTCGACGCGCTCCATCTCCATCGTTATCCGCGATCCGACGACCGAATAGAACGCAATCGTCCGTCCCGCCCAGGGCGCACCGCTTTGGCCGTTGATCCCGACGGCAATGCCGTTCCGAAACTCCAGGCGCGCGCGGTGCACGTGGCCGCACAGCACGCCGGCCACGCCGGCGTGTTCGGCAGCATCCCAGAACCGTTCCTGGTCGTCCTGCTCGACGTGCATCGGCACGTGCACGTTCGGCATCCGCACACGCCAGCCAGGGCTCGGTGTCCACGTGAACCCCGGCATGCCGAGAGGCAGATGATGCATCAGGACGACGAGCGGCGGCCCGTCGGTTGGCAGATGCGCGAGCCACTGCGTCTGGGTACGCGGGATGCGCCCGATCGCATGATTCAGAGTGATTTCGCCGCCGTATGTCGAGAATGGCGTACGAGGCAATGCGACGGTGTCAATCACCGCGATCCGTACGCCGGCGCGCAGCGTCTTAGTAAATGGAGCCGGATGTGCGACGAGGCATGTGCCGGTTTCGGGCGGCGCGCAGCGATTCGCGATCGCGCGATAGAAGCGGCGTCGCCGCCACGTCACGAGCGGCGGCGGATCCCAGAAGCGTGTTGCGAGCCGCCAAAGGTCCGCGCCCCGGCGGGGATGTCCGCCGCTCGACGCGAGATCGTGATTGCCGTGGAGGATCGTCAGGCGTTCGGGATCGAGAAGCGCGCGCGCGTCGAGCGCGTCGAGCGCGCGGGACAGCAGGTGAGGGGCCCAGCGATCCAGCAGGTCGCCAGTAATCGCCAGGTGGTCAACGCCGTGCGAGACGATGCGATCGAGCTGGCGTTCCAGCCAGACCACATCGTCCGGATCGCGCATGTGCAAATCCGACAGGTGCGCGATCAGCACGCGTCAGATCTGCGTGTTCAGCGTCGAGTCGTCCGAAGGCATGACCACGTCGTCCCCCTCATCATCATAGCGACGAGGCGTTCTGACCGGCGGGTTTTCGTCGCGGCCGATCACGTCGCCGCCGGTCGGGACGGGATCCGAAGCGGGCTCCGACGTCGGGTCTGCCGGAATGTTGCGACGGCGTCCTGGGTTGTGGCTCATCGCTTCATATCCTCGTTGCTGCGCCCGCGCTCGTCGGCTTGTGACATGCCGCGTTCGGGCAGCGCGTTCTGGTTTTCGACTTCTTCATCGAGCGGACGGTTGGTGATTCCCCCAGTATTGTCACGATCGTCGTCGCGGTATCCGCGATCCGTGCTGCTTTCCGAGTTCGGCACGGCGGCATTGTGCTCCGCAGTCGAGCGGTCCCCTTCTGCCTTTTCCTTGTTCGCAGCGCGGTTCGGCGTGTCCTTGTCAGCCATCGTGTTGACCTCCAGCGGCCGATTCGCAAACCGTGTGCCGGGCGCGTCCAGCTCAACACTTGCGCTCGCGATATTCAGTGGAGGATGATCCGAAGATGGCCTTCCAGAATTCCTTCAATACACGCACAAGGCTGACGGCTGGCGGCGCGACCTTCGACATCTTCAGCCTGCCCGCGCTCGAACGGGCGGGATTCAGCGGAATCGCGCGGCTGCCGTACTCGCTCAGAATTCTGCTCGAGAACCTCGTGCGCCGGGAGGATGGACGGTTCGTGCACGCCGAGCACATCACGGCGATGGCGAACTGGGACGTGGCCTCGAAAGCGCAGCAGGAAATCGCGTTCACACCGGCGCGCGTCCTGCTCCAGGACTTTACCGGCGTACCGGCCGTGGTGGATCTCGCCGCGATGCGCGACGGCATCGTTCGCCTCGGTGGAAACCCGCGGAAGGTCAACCCACTGCAGCCCGTGGAGCTCGTCATCGACCACTCCGTCCAGGTCGACCACTATGCGGAACGGAATGCGGCGGACCTCAATGCCGCGCTCGAGTTCGTGCGCAACCGCGAGCGGTACGTGTTCCTGCGGTGGGGACAAGAAGCGTTTCAGAACTTCCGAGTGGTGCCGCCCGACACCGGCATCGTGCACCAGGTCAACCTGGAATATCTCGCGCGCGTCGTGTTCAGGGAAACCAACGGCAGCGGCCTTCTCGCCTATCCCGACACGCTCGTCGGCACCGACTCGCATACCACGATGGTCAACGGGCTCGGCGTCGTGGGATGGGGCGTGGGCGGCATCGAGGCGGAAGCCGCGATGCTCGGTCAGCCGATCTCGATGCTCATTCCGGAGGTGATCGGATTCAGGCTCGTGGATCGGCTGCCGGAAGGCGCCACCGCGACCGACCTGGTGCTCACGATTACCGAGCGCCTTCGGAAGTTCGGCGTGGTCGGGAAGTTCGTCGAGTTCTACGGGCCCGGGCTCGAGTTCCTGACGATCGCGGATCGCGCGACGCTGGGGAACATGTCGCCCGAATACGGCGCCACGATCGCGATCTGTCCCATCGACGAGATGACGCTCGACTATCTGCGGCTGACCGGCCGCGAAGAACCGCACGTGCAGATGGTGGAGGCGTACGCGAAGGAACAGGGACTGTTCCGAACCGCGGAATCACCGGAGCCGGTGTACACCGCGACGCTGGAGCTGGATCTGTCGACGGTGGAACCGAGCCTGGCGGGACCCAAGCGTCCGCAGGATCGGGTGTCGCTGCGGCAGGCCAAGGTCCGCTTTCAGCAGGCGCTCGACGTGATGCTCGCCGAGCGCAAGCCGAAAGCCGCGCCGGCGTCGAATCCTGGTGAGGTCGGTTCCCCGGCGGCCCAACCCGCAGCCGCGGCGGTCGCGACGGCGACTGCGGCGGTTCCAGGCATGGAAGGGCTCGATCACGGCTCCGTCGTCGTTGCCGCGATCACGAGCTGCACGAACACGTCGAATCCGAGCGTGATGATCGGCGCGGGCCTCCTTGCGCGCAATGCGGTGAAGCGCGGGTTAAAGGTCAAGCCATGGGTGAAAACGAGCCTCGCGCCAGGTTCGCTGATCGTCACCGAGTACTACAAAGCATCGGGGCTGCTCGAGTATCTCGCGGAGCTCGGCTTCAATCTCGTCGGATATGGCTGCACGACGTGCATCGGCAACAGCGGTCCGCTCCCCGAGCCGGTGTCGAGCATCGTCAAGGAAAAGAATCTCGTCGTGGCGTCGGTACTGAGCGGCAATCGCAACTTCGAGGGACGGATCCAATCCCAGGTGCGCGCGAACTACCTGGCGTCGCCTCCACTTGTCGTCGCGTACGCGCTTGCGGGGCGGATGCAGGTGGACCTCACCTCGGAGCCCCTCGGCGAAGATACGAACGGCGCGCCGGTGTACTTGAAGGACATCTGGCCGACCGAGCGCGAGATTCAGGAGACGATGCTGAAGGCGGTGAAGTCCGAAATGTTCCGGACGAAGTACGCGACGGTCTTCGACGGCGATGACCGGTGGCGATCGCTCCCCAGCCCGACGGGCGAGCTCTTCGAGTGGGACGCGGATTCGACCTACATCCGTAATCCTCCGTTCCTCGAAAACATGACCGTCGAGCCCACGGCGCCGTCCGACATTGTCTCGGCGCGTGCGCTTGCGGTATTGGGCGACAGCGTGACAACCGATCACATTTCGCCTGCCGGATCCATTCCGGTCGACAGCCCTGCAGGTCGTTACCTGGTTGCGAAGGGCGTGAAGCCTGGCGATTTCAATTCCTACGGTGCGCGCCGTGGCAACCACGAAGTCATGATGCGCGGCACCTTCGCCAACATCCGGCTGCGCAACCAGCTTGCTCCCGGAACCGAGGGCGGGTGGACGACGCTTCTGCCGGACGGTGGGGTGATGCCGATCTACGACGCCGCCATGAGCTACAAGGCGCACGGCGTGCCGCTCATCATCATCGCCGGCAAGGAATACGGATCGGGGTCATCGCGCGACTGGGCGGCGAAAGGCACTGTGCTGCTCGGCGTCAAAGTAGTGCTCGCAGAGAGCTTCGAACGAATCCATCGGAGCAACCTGGTGAACATGGGAGTGCTGCCGCTCGAGTTCCGCGCGGGGGAGAACGCTGCATCGCTGAACATCACCGGCCGCGAGCAGTTCGATATTCTCGGCATGGGGTCGACGCTCAAGCCGCGTGGCGTCGTCACGGTTCGGGTCACGTGCCCGGATGGCTCCATTCAGGACATCACGGCGACCGTGCGCATCGACACGCCCGAGGAGCTGGTTGCGTTCCGCCACGGCGGCATCCTGCCGTACATGGTGAGACAGCTGCTGAAGAGTTAAAAAGGCTCAAGGCGGCTCAGGGCGTCACCGCTGCCTATAATCGAACGATGACCGGCACTGCGGCTGCCTCGATTACATCGCACGTCGTCAAGCAACAAGCGAGCGCCGCAGGGTTCGACCTCTGTGGCATCGCTCCGGCGGCTGACTTTCCGGAGCTTGCATTTCTGCAGGAGTGGCTCGGCCTTGGGTACGCGGGCGAGATGCACTACATGCACCGCACGGCCGAGCGGCGCGCAGACGTGCGACGGATCATGCCCGACGCCCAATCGGTAATCTGCCTGGGCGTCCTCTACAATACCGACCAGCCTTATTCGACCGAGAACGCAGATCCGGCTCGCGCCGCGATCGCGCGATACGCGTGGGGCGACGACTATCACGCGATCATCGAACAGCGGCTCGAGGATCTCGTCGATCGGCTGAGACCATTCGCGGGAGATGGGTTCCAGGCGCGCGCATACGTCGACACCGGCCCGGTCCAGGAGCGGGTATACGCGCAGCACGCCGGCCTCGGCTGGATTGGGAAGAACAGCTGTCTCATCAATCCTGAAATCGGATCCTGGATATTTCTCGCGGAGATCATTACGAACGCGAAGCTCGAGCCTGACGCGCCAGCCCTCGATCAATGCGGGACCTGCACGCTCTGCATCGACGCGTGTCCGACTGGCGCGATCGTGGCGCCTCACGTCCTGGATTCGACGCGGTGTCTGTCGTATCTCACAATCGAGCTCAAGGGCGCGATCCCGGATGAGCGGCGTCACGCGCTTGGCGAACACGCGTACGGCTGCGACATCTGTCAGGAGGTGTGTCCGTGGAACCTGTCGGCGTCGCTTCCCACGTCTGGCGACCAGGCATGGCAAGCGCGGCCGGGACTGACCGCGCCGAAGCTTCTCGATTTGTGGCGCCGATCGGATGACGATCTCAGGTCGCTCATGAAGGGAAGTGCGATGAAGCGCGCCGGAGTGAAACGGCTTCGGCGCAATCTGGCCGTCGCTCTCGGCAATGCGTGTGACCGCGGTGCTGCCGAAGCGTTGATGCAAGCGACCGAGCCGACGTGCAGCGACCCGCTCGTGCGGGAGCACGTCGAATGGGCGCTCGAGAAACTCAATGCCTAGGAAGCAACCGAAACCAGGCGAGCCGGTCTCGAGTCTATTGCCGGATGACCTCACGCTCGATTCGGCGCGGGACCTGGCGGGCGATTGCAAGGCATGTGACCTGTACAAGCGTGGCACGCAGACGGTCTTTGGCGAAGGCCCGAAACGCGCACGCATCATGCTCGTTGGCGAGCAACCCGGCGACGCCGAAGACATTGCCGGACACCCCTTTGTCGGGCCCGCCGGCAAACTGCTCGACCGCGCGCTGGAGGAAGCGGGCATCGATCGACGCATCGTGTATGTGACGAACGTGGTGAAGCACTTCAAGTGGGAACCGCGTGGTAAACGGCGCATCCATGCCAAGCCGAACGCCGCCGAGATCAGTGCGTGCCGGCCGTGGCTCGAAACCGAGATTGCGCTCGTCAAGCCTTCCATCCTGGTCTGCCTCGGCGCGACAGCGGCGCAGGCATTGCTGGGAAAATCGTTCAAGGTGTCGCAGCAGCGCGGCGAGTTCGTCGATTCCCCGCTGGCGGCCTTCGTGACCGCAACCGTCCACCCTTCTTCGATCCTCCGATCGCCCGACGAGGAGGCGCGCCACGAAGAGATGAAGCGCTTCGTGAGCGACCTGAAGAAAGTGGCAGCAGCGCTCTCGCGCGCGTCAAAATAGAGATCATGACCGAGCCGTTTCGTCCCACGCTGCTCCTGTCGATGCCGCAGTTACAGGACCCGAATTTCGCAAAGACAGTCGTGCTGCTGTGTGACTTCGTGCCCGACGGCGCATTTGGCCTCGTCCTCAACCGTCCGACGCCCTCATCGGCCACCAGTATGGTGAGGCTCGAACCGCCGGTCGAGCGCGGCAACAATCTCCCGCTCTGTACCGGAGGTCCCGTCGAGCCGGACCGCGGTTGGATCCTCACGGCCGACGAGCCGGACGATGTTGAGTACCGGATGATTGTGCCGGGCGTGTATCTTTCCACCTCCCCGATACTTTTGCGACGAGTGCTCGAGACGCAGCCGCCGCCGCGGGCGCGTGTGCTCGCCGGGTACGCGGGCTGGGGACCCGGGCAGCTTGACGAGGAGCTGTCACATTCCGCGTGGCTGATGTGCGACGTCGCCATCGATCTCGTGTTCGACACCGATCCGTCCGTCATGTGGGAAACCGCCATCCGCCGGCTCGGCGCCGATCCCTCAGCTCTCCAGATGAGCCACGGCGTTCATTAAACGCACGGGGTTCTACAGCTTCTACAGGGTTCAACAGGGTTCTTCGAGGTTCGGGGTTCGGCGCGTTCGGTGGAAAGAGTCTTGCACCGCTCTTCGAGGAACATGAGAACCCAGAACCTGTTGAACCCTGCAGAATCCTGCAGAACCCCTACTTGGAGGACGACGAATGGCGGAAGCAACCAATCCCCTCGAAGAACTGTTGATCGATGAATTGAAAGACCTCTACAGCGCCGAAAATCAGATCGTCAAGGCGCTTCCGAAGATGGCGAAGGCGTCCAGCTCGCCGGATCTGCGCCGGGCGTTCGAGCGGCACCTCGAGGAAACTCGGCGCCACGTCGAGCGGCTGGATCAGATCGGCGAGCAGATGGGATCGCGGCTCACGGGCAAGAAATGCCATGGGATGGAAGGGCTAATCGAAGAGGGCAAGGAGATCATGGACCAGGATCTCGACGACAACGCTCTCGATGCCGGTCTCATCGGCGCGGCTCAGAAGGTGGAGCACTACGAGATTGCGGCGTACGGTACGGCGCGCGCGCACGCCGACATGCTCGGCTACAGCAAGATCGCGCGGCTGCTGCAGCAGACGCTGAACGAGGAAGGCGCCACCGACAAGAAGCTGACGCAGCTCGCCGAGAACATCATCAACGTCGAGGCCGTGGAAGCGTAGCTGTTCTGGGACTGCGGGATCCGGGATCCGGGATGCGGGATCCGGATCGGAATCCGGATCCCGCGTAGGGATTACGGGCAGAGCGCGACGTCACCTGATACAGGTGACTCGCGCGCTCTTTTTGTACGCCTATTTCGAAAGGATCTCGGCGAAGAAATCCACCGCGCGGGGGTCCTTGGACTGCCCGAGCCAGAACATCGCCTGCCGCCGCACTTCGGGGCTCGCATTCGTCCGTGCGACCTGGATCAGGAGCGGCACACCCTCGTCTTTCGGCAGCTGACTCAGCGCGAATACCGCCTTCTTCTTCACGTCCGTATTGGGATCTTGATCGACGCGTTCGCGGATCGTCGCAGCGACCTTGTCGCCGGCGCGTTGCGCGAGCCAGAAGAGCGCGTCCCCTCGCGCACGAGGTTCGCTGGCCGTTCGCGCCATCCGAATCAGTGTGTCAAGGGCCGTTGGATCAGCGTGCTGGGAGATTGCCATGATCGCGCTGTTCGCGACGCGCTCACGCGCATCGGTCGACGCAAGTGATTCCAGAAGCGCGATACTCTCGGCCGGGCGCACGTTCTCCAGCCATTTGACCGGAAGTCCACCGGCGTCGAGACGGCAGTCCTCCGAGAACACCCGGATCCGATCGATTTTTCGATCCGCGACCCGGAACAACATGGCCATGTGGCCGCCATTTTCCAGCTTGATTGGCCCACTCGGCGACCCGGCCTGCCCGCGCGAGGTCATCGTCGTTCCGGAGCTGTTCTCGAGCGTGCAGGCACCGCAGCACGCTGCGCCAGAGACGTTGCCGCTGATGTAGTTGTTGCCGGATCCGAAGCAGCACATGACGCGATCAGGGTCAACGACAGGGACCGAGTAGCCGATCCACGTCGGCGTCGACTCGGACGCGACCAGCGCGCGGAACGACTGTGCGAGCGGCGACGCCGCGGCCTGCACGGTCACCGCGCCGTTCTCGATGCGGGGCTGCTGCGCGGCGGCGACGGCGCCGAGCGCGGCGCCTGCTGCGAGCGCCGATGCGATTATTTTGAATGTCTTCGACATGCCGCCCTACTTGTTCAGGATCTCCATCATGAACTTCATCACTTCGGGGTTCTTGCTGCCCATCAGCGACAGTTTCTGGACGATGTCCTTCTTCATTTCGACGTCCTGCTCCTTGCGGGCGAGCTCGATGAGAGCGTTCGAGTTGTCCTGCTGGAAGAGGCCGTTGATGACCGCCTTCCGGATGTCGGGGGATTTGTCGGTGTTATAGATCTCGACGAGGGCGCTGCCGGTCTGCTTCGCGCCCATGATGCCCAGATTGCGCACGGCGGTGCGCCGAAGCTCGGGATCCTTCTCGGTCTTGGCGAGGTCGATCAGGCGCGTCGCGTTGCCGCCGACGAACATCGCCTGGATGATGCGCTTCTTCACGTCGACCGCCGACTCTTTCTGATAGAGCTGCCACAGCTCGTCGTGCGCGCCCATGACGCCGAGCTGCTGCACGGCCTCGGCGCGGAGGTCCGGATCTTTCTCGGTCTGCGCGGCGGCGAGCAGGCGGTCCTTTTCGCCCGCCACCATGAACGCGCGCAGAATCCGGCGCTTCACGTCGACGTCGGCCGACGACGAGTAGATCTCGGCCAGTGTGGCGCGGCTCTCGCGTCCCCCCTGCGTGCCGAGGTAGTCGATCGCGCGGTTCTGCAGCTCGGGGGTCGAGCCGCCCTTTGCAATGTTCTTCATCACTTCGCGGGCGCGGGGCGAGTCGCTCTGCGCGAGCACGAACAGCGCGCGCGACTTCACCCGCGGCGACGCCGTGCCCTCGAGCAGTTTCTCGAGCAGCGGCACCGCCTGTTCGGGATCCGAGTTCTGCATGGCCTGAATCGCCATCAGCTTCAGATCTTCATCCGGCTGGCTTTCCGGCTTTGGCGGCTGGCCGCTGTCGCGCCGCGCTTCGACTTCGAGTGCGTTCGCCTGCGTCAGGTAGCGGCTCTTTGGATAATCGCGGCGCAGCGAGGCAACGGTCGTCAGCGCTTCCGCGCGCCGCCCCGATTTGTTCTGGGCCCAGGCCTTGTAATAGAGCGCCGCGTCCGCGCGCGGCCCTTTCATCGACACGACGTCGTTCAGCCGCTCGATCGCGCGGTCGTATTGGCCCTGATCGAGATAGTCGCGACCCTGCTCGTAGAGACGCGTCTCGCGGTCGCGCTCCCGCTGCTCGGTATCTTTCTCACGGTCCTGATCGAATGGAAGGACAATCGACGGCATCTCGATCGTCAGCGCCGCCATATCCATCTTGATCGCTGGAATGTCGATCTTGATCGCTGGAACCTCGATCGTCATCGGCTGTGCCGCCGACCGTCCCGCAATCCCCACCGCGCTCGCGAACGCGACGGCGCACACCCGCAACTGTTGTCTACTCATCGTTCAATCCCCAATCCCCAATTCGTCAATCGACATTTCGGTCGAAACCCGACATTCGGCAATCCATTCGGCCGTTCAGCCTTCGGCATGCGCCATTCGCTGCCGCCGCTGACGCTTCTGCACTTCCGAGGACAGCACGCGCACTTTGAGAAGCAGTCCCTTGTCGTCGATGCGGTCCCGCATGGCCGCGAGATCGTCGGCCGACACGCGATCCGGACTCGCCGCCACATCCACGAGCACCTGCTCGAGATCGTCGAGGACCTGTGCGAGCGCCAGATTTCCGGTATCCACGGCCGTCTGCCGATACAGGCGATTCGACGAGAGGAGCTGTTCGGCGCGCACGCGCTCGGCCGGCACGTCGACGTCGCGCGCGTCTTCGGCGCTGACCAGGTCGACGAGCATCATCTGCGACCGATCCAGGTGTTCGGGCAGGGCGGCGAGCAGCACGCGCTCGCGCAGATCCTTCGAGGCTGTCACCGCATCGGCGGCGGGGGTGCGCGGCGGCTGCGACAGCCGTCCCGCAAAGAACGCCGCGCCGACGAGAACCACGACGGCGGCGAGCCATGCGACCCGCGCCGGCGACAACAGCAGCCACGATGCCCAGCCACCCGGGGCGCGCTCGATTGCGGGCTGCAGCCGTGCCCAGACCGTGCGTTCGAATCCCTCGTTCACCGCGGCGTCGGCCGCCGCGTCGACCATCGCGAAGACTCGCTGAAGCTTCGCGAGCGACTGTCGGCATGCGGCGCACTCTCTCAGGTGCGCTGCCGTGTCGGCGGCCGCGGCCGAATCGAGCTCGCCGTAGTAGTGGAGGACCAGATCGTCTTCGGTTAAGTGCGTCATCGTTCAATCCATCGACACGAGCGGTTCCAGGGCCGTCCGCATCTTTCTCACCGCGCGAAAGATGCTGTGCTTGGTCGCGTTCGCCTTGAGTCCGAGCGCGCGGCTGATCTCGTCGATGGAGTGCCCTTCGAAGTGCCGAAGCACGAACGCCGCACGTTCCATCGAGGTCAGCGAGGACATCGCGGAGGCCACGGCATCCTGCACTTCGGTGCTGAGCATCAGCCGCTCGGGCGAGACGCGCGTGGCGTCGCCGCGGTCCTCGCCGCCGAACTGATCGAGATCGGTCGCGTCCTGCGCCGCTTCGCGATGAGGCCTGGCGCGAATCAGGTCAATCGAGCAGTTCACCGCGATGCGGTGAAGCCACGTGCCGAAATTCGATCGCGACTCGAATCGACCGAGCTGCTTGTACGCTTTCAGAAACGTCTCCTGCACCACGTCCTCGGCATCCTGCGGACTGCCCGTCATGCGGTGCGCGAGGCGGTAGACAGCGCGGCTGTGACGCTCCACGAGCGCCCGAAAAGCTTCGCTATCGCCGTCGCGGGCCAGCGCGACGGCCGCGGCGTCCGTATGCGGCATCCAATTGCTTAGACGGGACTTCAGGGCTCGGGTTAGCTGTCGGGGCCGTTCTCTTTCGAGGCGGGATGGGTTCGAGGAGCATCCTCGGGCAAGTTGTCCAGTTTCTCGACTTTTGCGACGATTTCGCGCACGCGTGAAACCTCCGCCTGGAGGGCTTCCACACATGCACCCTGGGTTTCGTGGGCCGACTCGGTCGCAAGCCCGCAAAACGGGCAAACGATCATGGAATACCTCCCATCGGCGTTACGTGGCGACGCCGCCCGACAGGTGCAAGAAGATTTCCACGGCGCTGGGCTCGTAAACCAATGCAGATCAAGATGTTGTCCACAACTGATCCGATCCGCGGCTGAGTTTTTGAAGAGTACGAGCTGTGTCGGTGGCCGCCGCGGCCGCTGTTATATGCTCGGGGAATGTTCAAGCGCCAGCGAACCGGATCCGTAGTGTGCTCGTCCTGCGGGTCGCTCGTCGGCGTCAACGACGATCGCTGTTATACCTGTGGCCGCCGGAATCCTGGGCTCTGGGGGTATGCGCCGCTCTTGCGCGCGTTCGCGAACAGCACGAGCTTCGTCGATCTGATCGTCTACGGCTGCTCGATTTTGTACGCCGCCACGCTGCTGGTCACGCTGCTGCTCGGCCGGAGCATCCTTGGCGGCAGCGTGTTCGGCCTGCTCGCCCCGGACCCTTACGTTGCCATAGCGTTCGGCGCCAGCGGAGCGGCCCCGGTGTTCGGACTTGGGTTGTGGTGGACGCTCTTGAGCGCCGGCTGGCTGCATGGGAGCGCGCTGCACATCCTCTTCAACATGCTGTGGGTCCGACAGCTCGGCCCTGTCGTCGGAGACATTTACGGGGCGGCGCGCATGGTGATCATTTACACGATCGCCGGCGTCGCCGGGTTCCTTCTGAGCAGCCTCGCCGGCGAGTACATGCGGTACGCGCCGCTGCCGTTTCTTCGCGGTGCGGAATCGACCCTTGGAGCATCAGCCCCGATTTTCGGACTGCTCGGCGCGCTCGTTCATTACGGCCGGCGCGGCGGCAGCAGCCTGGTCGGCGGCCAGGCGATGCAGTATGCGGTCATCCTGTTCGTGTACGGCCTGCTGTGGCCGGGAGGAGGGATTGACAACTACGCCCATGCTGGCGGCTTCGCCGGCGGATATCTGGCCTCGCTGTGGCTCGATCCGCTGAAGCCTGAGCGGACCGATCACTTCATCGGCGCCGTCATCTGCCTCGTGGCCACTGCGCTCGCCATCCTCGCGTCCATGTTCACCATGTTGCCCGTCATCATCCGGGCATTCCGAGGCTGACTGCCGAGCGGAATCAGCACCCTTCGCTGACAAGATCGAACAGGAGGAGGGGAGAAACTCGCCTGCCGACGAGTCGCCAACGCCGGCCTGCGGCCGGCGTGACGACCGACGTGCGAGATCAAGAAAACAAACGGCACAGTAGACAGCGGCCGCTTGTTTCTTGATCTCGCGCGTCGGTCTACCGCGCGCAGCGCGGTTGGCGACTCGTCGTCACGCGAGCCTCCCTTTCTCTCATTCTCCCTTTCTCCTGTCTGCTCTTGACAGCGGCTGTCGCTGATTTGAGCCCGTCACTTCGAATAGAGATCGATGATGCGGCTGATCGCGCGGCGGCAGACGGCGCAGAAGCCGACGTTATCGCGGCTGAACATGATGCAGTCCGCCTGCGGACGATAAAGGCCGCGGGCCTCGTACGCCGCGCCTTCGAACGCGCCGACCGCACGCGAGTACTGCATCGAGGACAGGAAGTTCGTGTCCCAGTCGCGCTGCTCACGAAAGAGCGCATCCATTTCCGACTCGGGCGCGTTCCGCGCGCGGATGGCTCCCCGGCGCTGCTGGATCGCGGCGGTATGTTTTTCGTATTCCGATTTTTGCCAGGGTGTCGGCAGCGGCGTGCCGGCGGTGACGAGGTCCTTCCATTTGAGCGCCGCCGGATCGTGCAGCGCCGTGACATTCGGCTCCCACGGTTCGGGCCTGTCGGGCGCGCCGGTCGTGTACGCGACGTCGGACGTGTAGTACTCGTCGGCGAGCGCGGCGAAGTGGTGCCCGAACTCGTGAACGAAAACGTAGGGGGAGAACGCGCTGTCGACCGATGCGGTCGCCTGGTCGTTGAAAATGCCGCCGCCGCCGTACGTTTTGTCGTTCACGAGAATCTCGATGAACTCGTACGGCGCCGCCGACGCCGCATCGCGCAGCGCCCGATTGTCCAGCGTGAGCACGTATCGCTCCGAGTCGAAGATGTTGTATTCGGCCGAAAGCGGTGTCCGTCTGGACTCCCCTGCGTTGGGGCGATTGACGCCGCTCTCCGGCGATGGAAGATCGAGCGCGCGCACGTTGAAGTCCGATTTGCGGCTCTTGAATGGGTCTTCATTGAAGAGCGCCGGCAGCAGACGCTGCGCATCGGCGTGAAACTTGGGGATCTCGCCCGCCGTGTAGCCCTCGCCGATGACGAGGATGTCGACTTTCTCAGCCGCCGGCCCGTTGATGAACACGGGCCAGACCGTGCCGGCATGGCTCGCCAGCGCCCGATGGTTGATGGACCGCGACGACGGATCCACCTCCGTCGTCCAGATCGGCGAGAACGAACCGTCTGGCTGGCGTTTGGAGAGAACCACGGTTACGGGCTGCTTCGGCCACGGGAAACGCAGCGATTCGTGGAACGTGCGCGTCGAGGTTTTCACCTCGCTGGTGGTTTCCCACTCGCCATACACCGAGGCAAAGCCCCGCGAGTAGAGGAGCGTTCGCGTCGCTTTGTCCTTTACTTCGAAGAGATACGTGCCGAGGTTGGTGGAATCGACCAGTTGTGTGCGGCTGCCCGGCCAGGGACCGTCATTGACGATGCGGTCGAGGGATATTGCTTCGGCGGTTTGGGGGCCGCGGGTGTGGAAGTAGTCCACGCGCATGGTATCCGCGGTAAACGATGCGTCGAAGGTGCGCGGCGGCGCAGGCTGGGTGACCAGCGCGAGGAACGCTGTAGCCGCGAGCCGAAGAAGAGTACGCACGGCGCCATTATAATTTTCAGGTGCGCAAACCTGTCGTGCTCATTACCGGCGCCGGCGGCGAGATTGGCCATGGACTGATCGAGCAGCTTGCCACGCGGGGCGACCGCGCGATCGTGACGCTCGACGTTTCTCGGCTGGATTCGTCTATCGCCGGCAAGGTCGATCGCGAAGTCACAGGTTCGATTCTCGACCGAAGCGTCCTCGAGCGGCTGCTCGCCGAGTTCCAGGTGGAGCTGGTGTTCCACCTCGCGGCGTTGCTTTCCACCCGCTCGGAATTCACGCCCGTAACGGCGCATCAAGTGAACGTCGAAGGCACGCTGAACCTGCTCGAGTTCGCACAGCACGAGGCCGAGTCACACGGCCGTCCGGTCGTCTTCATGTACCCGTCGTCGATCGCCGCATACGGACTGCCCGGCCGCGACGGCAAAGCCTCCGCCGGGAAGGTGCAGGAAGACGAATGGGCGCACCCGACGACGATGTACGGCTGCAACAAGCTGTACTGCGAGCAGCTCGGCACCTATTACGCGCGCTACTACAAGCAGCTTGCAGCCGAGTCTCCAGCAGGGCGCGTGGACTTTCGGTCCGTCCGCTTTCCCGGGCTGATCTCCGCGGTGACCATGCCTTCGGGCGGGACCTCCGATTACGCGCCGGAGATGATTCACGCCGCCGCCAAGGGGGAGCCGTACGCCTGCTTCGTGCGGCCGGATACGCGGATCCCGTTCATGGCCATGCCCGACGGCGTGGACGCGCTCATTACGCTTGCCTCGGCACCAAGAAAGTCTCTGACGAGGACGGCTTACAACGTCGCTGCCTTCAACCCGTCGGCCGAGGAGATCTGCCACGCCGTCCGCGCCGCGTTCCCCGATGCCAGGATCACCTGGGAGGTGGACGAAAAGCGGCAGGGCATTCTCGATTCCTGGCCGGCCGACGTGGACGACGGCGCGGCGCGGCGCGACTGGGGGTTTGCGCCCCGCTACGACTTCGCGCGCGCGTTCAATGAATATCTCGTCCCGACGATCAGGGAACGGTACTCCAGACCGGCGAAGGCGTGATTTCGGGAGCGGGCGTCGGGCCCGGATCGGGACGACCGCTTCCTTCGAGCCGGCTGATCGCGCGGACGGTCATGTCGTGATCGCAGACGATCTGACACGAAAGGCGCGCGCCGGCCACGTTCTTCGCCGCCAGCACCTGACGCTCCGCTTCGGTCATTCGCGGAGGCTCGCCGGCGATGAATTCCACCCGGCACGTCGTGCAGCGCGCGTTTCCGCCGCACGCGTGCAGCACGTCCACTCTCGCATCCTGCTCGATCGCGAGCACCAGGCGTTTCCCCTCGGGCACGTCCACCGTTCCAAATCCTTCCACCGTCAGTTTGGGCACGCAGCTCTCTCCTTCCGTCGGACACGCGATCATAGAATAGACATGTCGTGTTGAGCTTTCGCTACGCGTTTCGAGCGCTGGCGCGGCGGCCGGCCTTTGCCGTCGTCGCGATCGTGACGCTGGCGCTCGGCATCGGTGCGAACGCCGCCATCTTCAGCGTGTTCGACGCGGTGCTGCTGCGCCCGCTGCCCTATCCCGACGCCGACCGGATCGTGATGCCGTGGGAGTACAGCGCCGAGGTCCACCAGCGCCTCGGATTCGATCGGCTGCCTTCTTCGGTCGCTGACTTCACCGACTATCTGCGCCGGAACACGAGCTTCGAGTCGCTTGCCTCGATGCGCACAGAACAGATGAACCTGACCGGCGAAGGGGAGCCGGAGCGCATCGGCGCGGTGCGGGTGAGCGGCCGCTTCTTCGACGTGCTCGGCGTTCGCCCGGCAATCGGGAGAACCTTCCGCGCCGACGATCAGCTGCGGGGGCGGGTGGTGCTCATCGCGGAGAGCCTGTGGCGCGATCGATTCGCTTCGGACGCCAACGTCAGCGGAAGAGTCATTTCCCTCAACGGCGAGGCCGCGACGATCGTCGGCGTGCTGCCGCCGTGGTTCGAGTTCCCGGCGGCCGGCGAGCTGCCGGAAGGCTTCGGGTTCACGTTGACGCCTGTCGTTTGGGCGCTCGACGTTTTCACTCCCACGCAGGAACACAATCGAGGGGGCAAGAGCCTCGCAATGGTCGGACGGCTGAAGGACGGCGTCACCGAGGCGCAGGCCGCGGCGGACCTCGCCGCGATCGCGGCCGACATCGCGCGGGATTCTCCGGCGACCAATTCAGGCTGGACGGTCAGGGTGCTGTCGCTCCGCGAACAGCTCGTGGGGGGCATTCGTCCGGCGCTCGTCGCGCTCCTCACGGCCGTCGGGTTCGTGCTGCTGATCGCGTGCGCGAACGTCGCGAACCTGCTGCTCGTGCGCGCCGCTTCCCGTCATCGCGACATCTGTGTCCAATACGCGCTTGGCGCGTCCGCCGCATCTCTGGTGAGCGGATTCCTCATCGAGAGCGTCGTGCTCGCCGTCATTTCGGGCGCCGCGGGGCTCGCAATCGCGTGGTCGACGCTGCGCGCGCTGCTCGCGATGGTTCCGGCGTCGCTGCCCGCAATTCATGATGCGGACCTCGATCTGGGCGTCTGCCTCTTCACCGCGGCGCTCTCGCTCATCATCGGCGTGCTGTTCGGGGCCGTGCCGGCCTGGCAGTCGACGCGGTCCAACACGGCGGATGGATTGCGGGAGGGAGGCCGGGGCGCGTTCGGCGGGAGAAAAGCCGCGCGCACGCGCAACACGCTCGTGGTCGTCGAAGTCGCGCTCGCGGTCGTGCTCCTGATCGGGTCGGTGCTGCTGATTCAAACGTTCGTGCGGCTCACCCACGTGGAGACTGGCTTCATAACCGATCGCATCCTTACCATGGAAGTGACGTTGCCGAAGAGCCGGTATTCCCCGGATCGTGCCGCCGCCTTCTTTCGGTCAGCCATCGATCGCATGCTGCCGCTGCCCGGTGTCGACGCGGCGGGGATCACGTCGAGTGTTCCGCTCAGTGCACGGGAGAGCCTCGTGCCGGTCACCATCGAGGGAAATCCCGCGCCGCAGCCGGGCCTCGAGTTGATTGCCGAGTACCGCGTCGTGACGCCCGGGTATTTCCGCGTCTTCGGCGTTCCTCTCCGGGCCGGCGAGCCGCTCCCTGAGGCTCCCGCGGCAGGTCCATCCGTCGTGACCATCAGCGAGACGCTCGCGCGAATCGGTTGGCCGAACGGGAGTCCGTTGCGGCGTCGCGTCAAGTTGGGAAGCTATTGGCAGAATGGTCCTTGGTACACCGTCGTTGGCGTCGTCGGCGATACGCGCAACGCGAGCCTGGACGCCTCGTTCCGTCCACAGGTGTACGTACATCATGCCGCGGATGCGAAGGAACAGATGGCGATCGTGTTGCGGTCGTCCGGCGACCCCGCGCTTCTGGCCGCGCCGGCACGCGCGATCATTCAGGGTCTCGACGCCAACCAGCCGGTCGCGCGCGTGCGCACGATGGACGAAATCGTGGCGACGGCGATCGCCAGCCGGCGGTTTCACATGCTCCTCGTCGGCATTTTTGCCGCTTTGGCGGTGACGCTCGCGGTCGTCGGGCTATACGCCGTCGTGTCGTTTTCGGTCGGCGAGCGCATCCACGAAATGGGTTTGCGGCTGGCCCTCGGCGCGCAACCCGGAAACCTGCTGACCCTCGTGCTGCGGGAGGGTCTCACACTCGTCGGAGCGGGTGCGGCGGTCGGGATCATCGTCGCGCTCGTCCTGACGCGGTTCCTCGAAACGCTTCTCTTCGGGGTCCATGCACGCGATCTGCCGACGTTCGTCATCGCGCCCGCACTGCTGTTCGTCGTAGGGGTGTTGGGATGCCTTGCGCCGGCCCGCCGCGCAATGCGCACGGATCCTGCAATAGCGCTGCGGTCGGAGTAGGCCGACTGTTTGTACGGTCGGCGGGATTACAGACGGCCAGCCTAAAGGCTGGCGCTACCGGTGTTTGTAATATGGGCGAGGGGCGTCCGGTAGTGCTGGCCTTCAGGCCAGCCGTGACGCGCGGGAGTCACGCGTGAGAGACATTCTGTTGCACGGAAGTACGGATGAGGCGTTCGATCGGTCAGTGGCGTTCGCCGCGCGGCTTGCGAGGTCGTTCGAGGCTCGGCTGCACGTCGTATATACCGTCGCCGATCCGCTGTCGGCAGGCTGGACGTCCGAGGTCAGCGCGGAGCGAATGCCGGAAGTTCACCAGGCGATGGAGGCGGAAGCACGCGAGCGGCTCGCCAGGTTGATCCCGTTAGAAGAGCAAGCGCAGCTGGGGGTCGAAATCGTGCTGCGCACGGGCCCGCCGGCGAAAGAGCTTCTCGCCTATGCGAACGAACAACCGGTCGATCTCGTCATCGTGCAGGCACGCAGCGACAACGAGTCCGATGTGGCGCGCGAGCTCGTCGATCACGCACGCTCTGCCGTGCTCGTGCTGCGCTGAACGGCCACCAGCTGCCATGATTCCGTCCGAACTGCTGGTATCTGCGTACAGCAGCGGCTGGTTTCCGATGGCAGTCGACGATGGCGAAATCCGCTGGTACTCTCCAGACCCGCGCGGTGTCATCCCGCTCGATGGGTTTCACGTGCCCTCGCGCCTTGCCCGGCTGATGCGCAGCAAACGCTTCCGCGTCGAAACCGACAGCGATTTCGCGTCGGTGATTCGCGCTTGCGCCGAGACCGATCGAAGAGACGACGACTCGGGCACCTGGATCGACAGCGAGATCATGATGAGCTACATCGCGCTGCATCGACTCGGAATCGCTCATTCCGTAGAAGTCTGGGAAGGAGACCAGCTGGCCGGCGGGCTTTATGGAGTTGCGCTCGGCGGCGCATTCTTCGGCGAATCGATGTTTCACCGTGTGACCGACGCGTCAAAAGTCGCGCTTGCGGCGCTCGTGGAACGTCTGCGGACGAGAGGGTTCACGCTCCTCGACGTGCAGTGGGTGACACCGCATCTCGAGCGGTTCGGCGCCGTCGAGATTCCGCGCGGCGAATACCTGCAGCTCCTGCAGGACGCGCTGCAGGTGGACGCGCGGTTCGCTCAGTGAACGGTGTACGGTTCGCTCAGCGTGAACGGCGCGATTCTGGCGTCGAACCGGTCTCCCGCCTGCGTCACCATCTGATAGGTGCCTTCCATCACGCCGAACGGGGTGGTCAGCGGGCACCCGGAGGTGTACTCGAACGATTCCCCGGGTTTGAGCGTCGGCTGTTTTCCGACCACGCCGGGGCCGCGGACTTCCTCGACGTGTCCGGTGCCGTCCGTGATTACCCAGTGGCGGGTCAACAGCTGGACGGTTTCAGTGCCTTCATTCGAGATCGTGACGGTATACAGGAAGAACCACTGGTTCTTGGGAGGGGACGACTGATCCGGCGAGTACTCGGACTGGACCCTTACCCGTACTCCCCGCGTCACAGCTTCCGAGATGAACATGTGATGATTGTAGCGCGAGCGCATTATGCAGACCCTTGAGCCCGCACGGCGGAAGCCTGGCATCTCTCTCGACTCCATCCCGGAGGGACTTCCGGAAGCCGAACGACGCGCCGGAGTCGTCCGCGGCAAGGCCCTCATCTTCTGGGATCCGATGAGCCTGCCGGGGACGAAGTTTGCGAAGAAGTTGAACGCGATCGACACCGATCAGATTACTCCCGCCGCCGACTGCGTTTCCGAAAGTCTCGATACCCTCGACGAGCGATGGAAGGCAGGCTCGTTCCGCCATCTGATGCCTGACTTCCGTGAGCGCGTCCATCGCGGAGAGACCTTCCTCATCGCAGGCGATCGTTTCGCGATTGGATCTTCGCGCGAGATGAGCCCTGCAGGACTGAAGGGCGTCGCGGAAGAGGCCGGGCTCGAGATGGTCGTCGTGTGCGGCAACAACATGGGCGACATCTTCCGGCGCAACAGTTTCAATCTCGGCCTTCACGTCGTCCAGAGCGCCGAAGCCGTCGCGGACGCCCGAGACGGTGATGCGTTCAGTTTCGATCCGGTCACACGGCGTCTCACGAACGAGACCCAGGAGAAGACGTACGACCCGGTGCCCCTGTCTGCGAAGGAAGAAGAGATTCGGCGGAGCGGCGGGATCTTCGCGGTCGGACGACGCGAGTTCAAGCAATCGGTGGCGACCAGGCCGATTGTTGACTGGCCCGACGAGCGCGACGCGCAGCGAATGACGACCACCGAGCAAATCGTCTGGGCGCACCGGGTGGACAAGGATCTGAAAGCCGTGGAACTGAAGCCTGGAACGACCCTGCGTGTGTACGCGGACCTGCTTCCTGCCTCCGACGGGACCGCGCCGTTTGCCATCCATACCTTCAATCAAATCACCGGAGGACATGCGATCTATCCGCGCCAGGCGGCGATTGCCAATGACCATTTCGTCTTCACCGGGATCGACGCTGACGAAAAGCAAACGAACATCGGCCGCGAGTTCGCGCGTCTCCACGGCATCACCAAGCCGTACTATGCGACCCCTGGCGACGGTATCTTTCATTTCTACTTCCCCGAACAGGGTCTGGTCGTGCCCGGCCAGTTCATTCCTGGAGCCGATTCGCACAGCCGCGCGTACGGCGCGTACGGCGCCGTCGGGATCGGCGTCGGCTCGACGACGCTCGGCTTCGGCTGGTCGACCGGATACGTCTACTTCACGCTCGCGCGGCAGCGCCGCGTGGTGTTCAGGGGCACGCTGCAGCCGTGGGTCGCAGGAAAAGACATCGTGCTGGAGCTGCTGCGGCGCTGGGGTGCGAAACAATCCGAAGGCATGTCGGTGGAGCTCGTCGATGCCAATCGTCAGCTGCCGATCGCGTATCGAAACACGATTGCCAACATGATGGCGGAAGCCGAAGCGCTGAATGGAATCTTCGCCGCCGACGACATCACCTACGAGTGGTATCGGCAGAAGGGGATCGACGAGCTGCCATATCCGCGAGTCGTGCCGGGTGTGGGCGCCGTCTATGCCATCGACGAAACGATCGATCTCGGGGACATCAGGCCGATGATCGCCAAGCCGTTCAGTCCGGGAAACGCTTTTCCTGCGGAAGACGTCGCACGCGAGCACATTGCGTTCGACAAGGCGCTGATTGGCTCGTGCACCAACGGCAGCTATGACGATCTGCTCCAGGCGGCGCTCGTGTTGCGCGCCGCGCGTAGCCGGGGCGCCGCCCGCGTCGAACGCGAGTTCGCGATCTTTCCCGGATCGGGCGGTGTCGCACGGCAGATCGAGCGTCCGGATCCTCGCCTCGGCGGCGAGTCGATCGCCGAGGTCTTCCGCTCCGCGGGAGGTCAGATCAGGCAGTCATGGTGCGGTCCGTGCTTCGGTCAGGGACCGGATGCCCTCTCGCGAGGGCAGCGCGCGATCACGTCGTTCAATCGCAACTGGCAGAACCGTATGGGATTCGGCGGCGAGGGTTACCTCGCCAGTCCGGCCGTGGTCGCCTCCTCGGCGCTGCTCGGATACATGGCGCCCCCGTCCGAGCTGGGACTGAAGTGGAGTCCGGAAGAATACGGCGTCTGACACGCTCCTGCTGGTGGCGATCGCCGAATCTGCATATCGCCAACAACCATCTCTCGTACAACTGGGGTGGACCGCAGGGACGGATCTCCGGGTCGGTTCAAGGGAGTACATCCAAAGACGATGATTGCCGCGCTTCTGACGCTCACGTTCCTCGAGATCGTTCTCGGCGTCGACAACATCATCTTTATTTCGATCTTGTCGGGGAAGCTGCCCGTGGCCCAGCAGCCCCGCGCGCGGCGGATCGGGCTCATGGGCGCAATGATCACGCGCATCCTGCTGCTGATGTCGCTCGCCTGGATCGTCAAGCTGACAGCGCCGCTGTTTTCGATTCTCGACCACGAGATTTCCGGTCGCGATCTCATTCTGATCTGCGGAGGCCTGTTCCTCCTTGCGAAGAGCACGTTCGAGATCCACGACCGCCTCGAGGGTGACGAAGGGCATGCGTCGCGGCGCGTCGCCGCCTCGTTCGCCAGCGTGATCGTGCAGATCATGCTGCTCGATATCGTCTTCTCGCTCGACTCGGTGATTACGGCCGTCGGCATGGTCGATGAGCTGTGGATCATGATCACGGCTGTGATCGTCTCCGCGGTGATCATGATGGTTGCGGCGACGCCGATCAGCGCGTTCGTTCACCGGCACCCGACCGTGAAGGTCCTGGCGCTCAGCTTTCTCCTGTTGATCGGTCTGTCGCTGCTCCTCGAGGGCTTCGACCAGCACATCCCGAAGGGATACATTTACTTTGCGATGGGCTTCTCGGTGTTCGTGGAGATGATCAACCTGCGGATTCGAGCGAAAGCGGCGCCCGTGCACCTGAGAGAGCGGTATGCGGAAGAGGGCGGGCAGTCGCCGTCAACGACTGTCGCTGAATGATGGCTGCCCGTTGTCGGTTTTCCGGAACTCCGGTCCCCCCGACGCGGCGAATCGCCGTCATTGTCGAATGACTGTTCGTGGCACACTTGGTGCAGGATTCGCATGGCATCGACCGTGAAGTCGCTCCTCTCAACCTCCATTGTGCTGGGGCTTGTCGCGCTCGGCCCCCTTGCGTCCCGCCCCTCGGCGCAAACGACGAGCACGGCGCAGCTTCCGCCGTCGCACCCGCCCGTCGCGGTGAGCGACGACGAGCCCAGCTACATCCCGCAACGCGTGTACGACACGCAACGTAAGCGGTTCACGGACTTCGAAATGCTGGGCGCCGATCTGGCGCGCGCGGACGTGGTGCTCGTCGGCGAGCAGCACGACGATGAGAATACCCATCGACTCGAGCTCGCGATCCTCGAGGGATTTGCGCGGCGGCACGTGCCAGTCACCCTGTCGCTCGAGATGTTCGAGCGCGATGTGCAGGAGTCTGTCGACACCTACGTCGGCGGAACGGTGGCGGAGGCCGACTTCCTCAAGGGCTCGCGGCCCTGGCCGCGGTACGCGACGGATTATCGGCCACTCGTCGAATTCGCCAAGGATCACCGCTGGCCGGTCGTCGCCGCCAATGTCCCGCGCCGGATCGCGTCGGACATCGCAAAGGGAGGCCGCCCCGCCGTCGACGCGTTGAGCGCGGCGGATCGCAAGCTTGCCGCCGCCGACCTGCAGTGCCCCCACGACGATTACTTCAACCGCTTCGCCGAAACGATGGGCACGCATCCGGCCGCCGGCCCCGGATCGGGCTCTGTCGCGTCCGGCTCGTCGCCGACCGACTCGACCGAGCGCTACTACCTCGCGCAGTGCATGAAGGACGAAACCATGGCCGAGTCGATCGTGAATGCGTTCGCGAAATTGGAAGGCCGTCCCGGGGCAATCGTCCATTTCACCGGCGCGTTCCACAGCGACTACGGCGAAGGCACGGGCGAACGCGTGCGGCGGCGGCTCACCGGCCGCCGCGTCACCACGGTCACGATCATTCCTGTCGACAGCCTCGACGACGTGTCGCCCGATAGCGACGACCTCAAGCGCGCCGATTACCTGCTCTTCACGCTCAAGTAACTACCGAAGCCTTTCCGGCATGTCGGCGACGACGAAGGCCATCACCGCGACCGCCGCGGCCGCGCGCGACATGTCCATTGGATCGATCTTGTCGATCGTGTCCGCTTCCGTGTGATGGATCAGGAAGTAGTTGCCAGCCACATCGAGCGACATCGCCGGAACGTTCGCCGCCTGGACGCTCGGTCCGATATCGGCGCCCTCACCGGTCGCGCTGATGCGATCGACCTGAATGCCGCGCAGCAGGGTAGCGATGTCGGCGACTTTCGCGCGGGCCGCGTCGCTTCCGCTGAATCCGAAGCCGGTCGGCTTGAACACGCCGGAGTCCGACTCGAACATCAGTACGTGTTTCGCCAACTCATCTCTGTGGCGATCTCGATAGGCGAGCGCGCCTCTCGTGCCGTTCTCTTCGTTGGTCCAGAGGACGACACGAACCGTGCGCCTGGGCCGCAGGTGCAGTTTCTTCATCAGCCGCAGCGCTTCCCACGACACCACACATCCGCCGCCATCGTCGGTCGATCCCGTCCCGACGTCCCAGGAATCGAAATGGCCGCTGACGACGACCACCTCGTCGGCCTGCTCACGCCCGCGCAGCTCACCTACGACGTTGAACGAATCGGTGTCGGGCAGGAACCTGGCGTCCATCTTCAGGATCACTCGCGGGGTTGTGCCGCGATCCTGAATGCGCTGGAGTTTGTCGGCATCTTCGGTGCTGACGGCGGCGGCAGGAATCTGCGGAATCCCTTCCGCATATCGGAGTGAGCCGGTGTGCGGGAGGCGCAAACCCGGAGGACCGACCGAACGTACCAGGGCCGCGACTGCACCAAGACTGGCGGCACGCGCGGGCCCGTTCGTGCGGATCTGCACGGTTTCGCCATACGTCGTGAATGGCACGTTGAAGAGTACGATTCGTCCGGTGGCGCGGCTGCGCGCAGCGTCCAGCTCCTCGTAGCTGCGGACGACCAGCACGTCCGCCTCGATGCCGGCTGGGGGAGTGCCGACGCTGTTGCCGAGTCCAAGCATCGCGACCCTCTGCCTGCCGGGCGACACGATTTCCGCGCTCTCCTGTCCGCGGACCCAGTGCGGCACCTTCACAGGCTCGGTGTGGACGTTTTCGAGTCCGTCCTTCTTCATTTCCGCGACCGCCCACTGGATGGCGTCCTCGAGGGAGCGCGAGCCGCTGAGGCGATTGCCAAACGTATCGCCGATGTAGGCGAGCCGCTGCCACGCGAAAGGAGTGCCGAGTTCTTCGCCGATGAGCCGGGCGGCGGGATCGCGGTACGCGTCGAGCCATGAAGACGATCGAGCCGCGTACGCGTGGAGGAAGGCGATGAGCACGATGGCGGTCCCGGCAACGAACGGAAGAAGGGCGCGCGTCCGAATCAACATGATCCCAATATAATTCGCGAATCGATCCGGGATGCGGGATCCGGGATCCGGGATCCGAAATTATGACTGCTCGTGTGAACGCGGGCCTCGCGCTCCTGCTCGTTCTGCTGGCGACGCCGCTTGCGACCCAGCCGGCCACCCCTTCTGCGCTCTTCCATCACTTTCATTTTCGCGTCGGCGATCCAGCGGCGGCGATGAACCATGCGGCGTCGGCACTGAACGGCACCCGTGTCCTGCTGCGCGGCGTGGGAGTAGGCGCGCGAGTGGGGTCGGTGTATGCGATGTTCGATCGTCTCGATGCCGCCGAGGCGCCGGCTCACCGCTCTCCTGAGGATGCATACGTGGCGGCCGTGTCCTGGCTGCGCTCGCAGGGCATTGCAGTACAGAGCGATGGCAGGAACGACGCGTCGCGGTCCGCACTCGCGGAGATGTTCCGATCGGAGCTCGTCGATCACGTCGGGTTCACCACGCCCGATCTGCCGGCCGCACTCTCAACGCTTCGCTCGCACGGTGTGTCGCTCCTCCGCGAATCGGCAGATGCCGTTCTGTTCCAGGCGGCGGGCGATCTCCGGGTCGAAGTGCTGCGCGATGTCGAGGCGCCGGATGCCTATTGGTGCCCGATGCATCCTGATGTGCGATCGGCTACGCCGGGCAAGTGTCCGATCTGCGCCATGACGCTCGTGCCGATTCCGCCTGCGCGGCTCGGGGAGTACCGAATGGACGTCGCAATTGCCGCGGGCCGCGGGGGCGGCATCTCGCGCCTGAAGATCAGCGTGCGCGAGCCGGACGGCGACGTCCGGGTGACGTCGTTCGCAACCGTTCACGAACGCCTGCTGCACCTGTTCGTGATCGACCGCACCTTGCAGTTCTTCCGCCACGTGCATCCCGATCCGATGGCGGACGCTTCGTTCGATCTCCGCGAGAACATTCCGCCGGGCGAGTACGTGGTCATTGCCGATTTTCTCCCACAGGGAGGTGTCAGCCAGATGGTGCAGCGCGCAGTCGTATCGCCTGGCTACAAGGGCCCGCTGTTTCCAAAACCGCCAGACCTCTCGGCCGATGTCGCAACCGAGCGAATCGTCGACGGTATTCGCGTGCAGATCCATGCTGAAGCTCTGAAGGCGGGGAGAGAAGGAGTGCTGCGCTTTACGCTTTCAGACGCCGCAACACATGCGTCCATCACCGACCTCGAGCCGTATCTCGGCGCGCCGGGCCACGTGCTGATCGTCAGTCCCGATCTCACCGAAGCGGATCACCTGCATCCCGAGGAGGCTGTCGCCACAGGCCCATCGCTCACGTTCCGTCCGCTCGTGGCCGCCGGCGGGTTCTACAAGCTGTGGCTGCAGTTCCAGCGCAAAGGCGTCGTGACGACTGTGCCGTTTGCCGTGCGGGCGGAGGAGCGGTAGGACGGTGGGGTGGGGGTCAATGCGCGAGCGTGACGTCGATCGTGCATTCGCCGCGCGATTCGACACGCAGACGGCTGCCGCGCGGAAGGTCTATCGGTCGTCGCAGCCACAACGTCTCGACGTAGTTCGGATCGAACCGTCGGATCCACGCCAGAATCTCGGTGCGGCCGGACGGCAGTCGCACTGCGATTCCCGCCTCACCGTCTTGCTGGAGCGCCGGACGGATTCCCAGAAGTCGACCCGAGATTGGCTGGTCACCGCATGCAAGCGTGCGGGTCGTGCCGTGCGGCGGCTCGAACGGAGTGAAAACGGGTTCAGGGCGCGGCGCCGATGGGTTGGCGGTCGTCTTGATGCTCTCGGGCGCGCCGCCATCGACCCAGGCGACAACGAGGGCGATCTCGAAGGGCGACAGCGATGGATCATTGGCGAAGTCGCCGTAGCCCCGCGCCGCAGCCCATTTGGGCATGCGGCGCGTCATGACCTCTTCCTTGATTGCCGCGGCCCAGGGCCGCGCTTGTGTATAGGACGACAGTGGGATCGAGCCGGGCGGACCGTCGGCCCGGTGACAGCCGGCACATCGCGTCCGGAAAATAGGCGCAATCTCGCGGTCCCACGACACCTTCGTCGTGATGCGATCGTGCGCGCCGAGCGTTTGTCCGATCAGAAACGCGGCACTGACGACGAGGCCGATTCCACGGCCCTTTCGCGCGGCGGAGGGAACTATGTCATTGGCCACCGCGGCCGCGTCCGGGCAGCTGAAGCTGGAAATTCTCGCCCGGTTTCACGCCGTCGATCGAGTACGTGAACGCGGTGAACATCATTTCTTCCCACGTCTGATCGCCCCACGCGACGTCGATGGCAGGATCCGGATTGGACTTGTTCGCGGCCGAGTTGTCGTAGTGAGCGACCGCGCGGATCTTCGTTCCCTTGGGCAGCTTCAACGGCTCGGCGAAGACGTATTCAGTCTGCCAGTTGAAATCGTACTTCGGCACCGAGAGGATCACCTCCGACCGTCCGTCCGGGTAAATCGCCGTGTACTCCCAGCTCTTTCCCCGCAGGTGCGTGTGCGGCAGCATCGATCGGAGCGTGACGTCGGTCAGCGCCGTCATCTCGGCCCCGATCGAATAATCCTTCTCACCCGCGGGGATCTTCAGCTGACCGTTCTGCAGCGTGCCGAGGCGCAGCTCCGTCTTCGGCGGCTCTTTCGCGAACGTCAGCCCAATCTTCGTCCGATCGATTGCCTCCTTGCCGTTCGGCGTGTAGTGCATCTGCATGACCAGCGTGGCCCCGGCGCGGATCAGCATCGCGCTTCCCGGCTCGTACCTGAACGCGCCGGTGCCCGGCGCGAAGCCGCCGACGAATACTCCGAGGCGCTGAGGCGGAGGAAACAGGCTCTGCCCCTTGCCATGCTTCGGATCTTCTGCCTTGGCCTCGGGACCGGAGCCGGTTTGTCCCTTTGGAATGTCCATGCCCTTGGCGAACGTGAATCCGCCGGGCCGCGGCTCTGGTTTGGCCGGCCGCGCGGTCACGATGACGTGGTGCACGACCGCTCGGGCACCCGGCCGTACTTCCACCGACTGCACCCACTTGTCTTCGGTGAAGTTGGTCGGGATCTCGAAATACTCGTACTCGACGAAGCCGTCGGCGGGCACTTTGTAATCCACGGGCATCTCGAGGACGACGTCGGGCGTCCCGAGCGACCATCCGTCGGTGTACACGGGTGTCGGCGGCATGTCCTTCAGGTCGCCCTTCGGCGCGCCGTTGTTCGCCCACCGGATGAGCGTCGCCTTATCGGCCTCGCTGAGGCTGCGATCGTTCGCGAACTGACCATGCGTCTTGTCGGCATGCCACGGGGGCATCACGTTATCGGCGACCTTGTCCCGAATATCCTTCGCCCTCGGCCGCACGTCGTCATAGGTGAGCAGCGACATCGGTCCGATTTCTCCCGGACGGTGACAGCCCGTGCAGTTCTTGAACAGGATGGGAGCCACATCCTTCGTGTAAGTCGGAACGGGCGCCTTCGCTGCCGCCTGGCCATCGGCGCGAATCATGGCCGCAGAGAAGAGAACTGTTGTTGCGGCGATGAACAAAAAGCCTTTCATATCGACCTTTCTGACTTTTTACCTTTTACCTTTTACCTTTTACCTTTTAACCCCGGCGCTATACAGCAAGCCGGTGTACTGCATTTCCTCCCACGTCTGATCGCCCCACTTTACGTTTACCGTGGGGTCCGGGTTCGACTTGTTCGCGGGCGAATTGTCGTACCAGGCCGTGGAAACGATTTTCGCTCCCTTGGGGACCTGCAGCGGGTCTGTGAACATATAGTAGGTCTGCCAGTTGAAGTCGTACCGCGGCACCGACAAGATCGTGCGCCGGGTCCCGTCGGGCAGTTGCAGCACGTACTCCCACCGCTTGCCACGCACGTGCGTGTGCGGGAACAACCCCCATATGGTTGCATCCTGGACGAACTCCACTTCCGAGTTCACCGAAACGTCCGGTGCGCCGGCTGGCAGGTTCAGGGTCGCGTTGAAGAAGTGCGACGCGCGGACTTCGCGAGGCGAGGCGTCTTTCGAGAAAATCAATCCCACTTTGGTGCGATCGGCTTCGTCCTGGCCGGATGCGGTGTAGTGCATCTGGAGCTCCAGCACGCCTCCGGGTTCGAGGCGCATCGCAGTGCCGGCCGGAAAGACTTGCGGATTGGTGCCAGGTGCGTACGTTGCGATGAGTCGACCCGGCACCGCGTCGTCGACCTCAGGATGCGAGCCGTGGATGTGGGGCGGCAGCTTCGAGATCTCCGGGTTGAGCCGCAGCACCGGCGTCCGCTGCAGGTCTGGCTTCGCCTTGTAGAACACAAGCACGTGGTGCACGACGTTGCGGCTTCCGGGCCGCACCTCGATCGCCTGAATCCACTTCGGCTCGGTGAAGTTCGTCGGAATGTAAAAGTACTCGTACTGGATCACGCCCTCCGCGGGAACCTTGTACTCCTCGGGCATTTCGAACACGACGTCCGGTTTCCCGATGGACCATCCCTGCGGGTATTCGGGGGGTGCCGGCATGTCCTTAAGGTCGCCCTGCGGCGCGCCGTTGGCCACCCAGCGGAAGATCGTGGATTTCTCTTCTTGGGTGAGTCCGCGTTCGTTGAGGAAGGTTCCGTGCGGCATGTCGGCATGCCATGGCGGCATCAGGCCGTCGCTGATCTTGTCGCGGATCGCTTTCGCCCGGGGCCGCACGTCGTCGTACGTCAGGAGCGACATCGGGCCGATTTCGCCGGGGCGGTGGCAGCCCGTGCAGTTCTTGAACAGGATCGGCGCGACGTCTTTGGTGTAGGTCGGCACAGCGGGACCGCCAGGCTGCGTCCTCGCGGCGCCAGAAACGAAGACTCCGAGGCCGACCGCGCCTGCCACGGCGAACGCGAACTGTTTCATGATGCTCCCGCGAAAGCGGACATTTTACCGGAAAAATGCTGAAACTCGATTGTCGCTTCACTACTTGCAGATCGCCGGGCGAGCAGCGGAGTGATGATCTCGCGCCGAGGACGCTGAGGACGCGGAGGGCGATGCGTTCGCCACGTCGCGCGTGGCGCGAACGCATACAGTTCCGAGAACTCTGCGATCTCCGCGATCTCCGCGCGAGATCCGTCCGTTCTCTGCGCGAGCACTCTCTCGCACCGCGGATCTGAGCCAAAGTAGTGGATTGCTGATTGGCGATTGGTGATTGACGCTTGTCAGAGCGCCACTCTGTGCCGTCCGCTGTGCAAATAATTCATCGTCTGTACGG
>JBKPTT010000041.1:0-31390 GCA_046735635.1 Acidobacteriota bacterium
GAGCATGAACAGTGCCATCCTTCGACTCGCTGTGCTCGCTCAGGACAGGTCCCTTCGACTCGCTGTGCTCGCTCAGGACAGGTCCCTTCGACTCGCTGTGCTCGTCAGGACACCCGTTACGCCTCCTGACCGCGGGGCCTCGACAATGTCTTACGGGGTGGTCAGACCGTCACCGGAAGAGGCCGACGCAATCGTCCGAACCATTGCGTCATGGATCCGGCCATTTGTCGCGATGACGCTCCCTTCGCGCGACCTGAACGGACCGCCTTCGAGATTGGTTACCCGTCCCCCTGCCTCCTCGACGATCAGCGCGCCTGCGGCGACATCCCACGGATGCAGTGCGTGCTCCCAGAAGCCATCGAAACGTCCGGCCGCGACGTAGCAGAGATCGATCGCAGCTGAACCGAGCCGCCGCACTGCGCGCGAGACCTTCAAAAATTCCGCGAACACGCGCACGAGCGTGTCTGCCTTCTGTTGAACGCTGTAGGGAAACCCCGTGCAGAGCAGCGAATCGATCAACGCGTGGGCGCGGGAAACTCGCAGCGGGGCGCCATTCAACCAGGCACCGGCGCCGCGCTCGGCCGTAAACAGTTCCTTCCGCGAAGGGTCGTACACGGCCGCGGCAGCCGGTACGCCGCGGATCTCGAGCGCGAGCGACGAGCAGAAGATCGGGACGCCGTGCGCGTAATTCGTCGTGCCGTCTACCGGGTCGAACACCCAGCAGTACTCCGGCGCCGCGTCGCGATCGGATTCGGAGGAGAACTCCTCGCCGAGCACGACGTGATCCGGAAAGCGGTCCGCGATTCGCGCGCGGAACTCGCGTTCGACGCGCAGATCGATTTCGGTGACGAGATCGATGACCCCTTTCTTGTCGACGTGGAGATCGCCGCCGACGTGCGCCATCTGCACTTCTCCGGCGCGGACGACCGATTCGATGGCGGTGGCGAGAAAGATCGGCGGAAGCGGATCAGCCACTGGCCGCCAGCTTCTTGGTCATGCGCACTTCCATGCCTCCTTCGGCCGCTCGCTGCAGCACGACGTCGTCCATGAAGCTCCGCATGAAAAAGATGCCGCGGCCGCTCGATTTCAGGATGTTCTCGGGCGCGAGAGGATCGGCGATTTCCTGAGGCTCGAACCCCTCTCCTTGATCGAGCACGCGCACCACGAGCTCGCGCGGGTCGAGTGTGGGCGCGAACGTGAACTCGACGGTCACAATCTTCCCGGAGTCCTCGCGATTCCCGTGCTTGATGGCGTTGATGACGGACTCTCGCACCGCGACGCCAATCCAGTGCACAGTATCTTCGTCGAGGCCGGCAAGCTGCCCGACCCGATCGCTGATCACCTGGACGAAGTCCACCATCTCGAAGTTGCTGTGGATCTGAAGCCGCACCGTGCCGCCGCGTTTCAGCATGCGGCGGATTGACACCTGGCGCGTCGAGCGCGCAGTGCGGACAAGCGGATATCGAGGGCCTGTTGGTTGGTCACGCGAGTGATTAACATACTATATATTGCCTCGATGCTCCGCACGACCACCGATACTCACACCGTGATCCCCGCGGTGCGCGCGCAGGGGCGCGTTCGTGTTCCAGGCGACAAATCGATCTCGCACCGGTATGCGATGCTCGCGGCCCTCGCCGAGGGCGAATCGGCGATCCGGGGGTATTCGCCCGGCGCCGATTGTGCCGCGACCCTGGCATGCCTGAAAGCCCTTGGCGCGCCAATCGAGCGCCAGGCTGACGGAACCGTGATCGTCGCGGGTCAGGGAATCGGCGGCTTGCGCGCCCCTGCCGGGCCCCTCGACGCGCTCAATTCCGGCACGACGTTGCGGCTGCTGTCGGGGATCGTGGCGGGCCATCGGTTCCGAACGGTGATCACCGGAGACGCCTCCCTCCGGCGTCGTCCGATGCGCCGCATCGTCGAGCCGCTGACCCGGATGGGCGCCAGAATCGACGCCGAGGACGGACGTCCCCCGCTCGTGATCGAAGGCGGCAAGCTGCACGGAATCACGCATCAGCCGCAAGTGCCCAGCGCTCAGGTGAAGAGCGGTGTGCTGCTCGCCGGCCTCCATGCGGCGGGACGGACGCGCGTCGTCGAGACGATTGCCACCAGGGATCATACGGAACGGGCGCTCGAGGCGTTCGGTGCAACGGTGCTTCGCGATCAAGACGGCGTGGAGATCGAAGGTGGGCAGCGGCTGGGCGCGCAGCGCCTCACGGTGCCGGGCGACATCTCGGGCGCGGCGTTCTGGGCATCGCTCGCCGGTGGAACGCGCGGCGCATCGATTGAAATAGAGGGCGTCGGGCTCAACCTGTCGCGGACGGCCGTCCTCGACGTCTACCGAAGAGCGGGCGTCCAGGTCGACATCTCCGACGTCCACGAAACAGCGGGCGAGCGCGTCGGCACGTTGAGGTTCACGTTCGGCTCCGCGGAGCCTTTCACCGTGGAACCGTGGGAAGTGCCGCTCCTCATCGACGAGATACCAGCGCTCGCCGCGCTCGCCGCGATGATGCCGCCGGGGCGCGCGTTCACGGTGCGCGGCGCCGGCGAGCTACGGGTAAAGGAAAGCGACCGCATCTCTGCGCTCGCCGCGGGGTTCCGCGCCATCGGCGCGCGCGTCGAGGAGTTCGAAGACGGCTTCACGCTCGAATCGAATCCCTTGACGGGAGGCGCGGTCGACGCGGCCGGCGACCATCGGCTCGCGATGTCGTTCGCGATTGCGGCCACGCGCGCCAGCGGGCCCACCACGATCACCGGCGCTTCCTCGGTCGACGTGTCGTATCCGGGGTTCTTCGACGAGCTCGCGCGGCTCACTCGGTGACGTCCGACAAGATCTACCTGGTCGGGTTCATGGCCGCCGGAAAGACCACCGTCGCGCGAGCGCTCGCGGCGCGTCTCGGCTGGCGCGCCGAGGACGTCGACGAGCTGATCGAGGCACGGGAGCGACGAACGGTCGCCGAAATATTTGCCCGCAGCGGTGAACCGTACTTTCGCGCGCTCGAGCGCGACATCCTCCGCATGCTGCTTCCGCTTCGGCACGCCGTCGTCGCGACCGGCGGGGGCACGTTCATGGATCCCGAAAATCGCACCGCAATCAACGTGGACGGCGTATCGGTCTGGCTCGACGTTCCCCTGGAGGAAGTCATCGCGAGACTACCTGCGGACGGCCGACGCCCGCTCGCGGCGGATCGCGCGCAGATGGAGCGCCTGTTCGCCGCACGCCAGGCGGCCTACGCGCACGCGCGGTTCAGAGTCGATGCGCGTGGTACGCACCCGGATGCAATCGCCGAGCGCATAATGGAAGTCATCACCCTCGAGCCCTGAGTGCGCTATCTGGTTTTATCGGACATTCACGCCAACATCGACGCGCTGGAGACGGTGCTCGACGCGGCCCCGTCGGCCAGCTGGGACCGGGCCATCGTGCTCGGCGATCTCGTCGGCTACGGCGCGGAGCCCAACGCGGTGGTGGACCGCATCCGCGCGCTGAATCCGCTGGCGGTCATCCGCGGCAATCACGACAAAGCGGGCTCCGGGCTCGACGACGGCAGCTCGTTCAACCACGTCGCCCGGATGGCGGCACTGTGGACGTTCGAGGCGCTGACGTCGGACAACCGCGAATATCTCCGCACGCTTCCACAAGGTCCGGTCGCGATCGACGAGTCGCTCGAGATTTGTCACGGCGCGCCGTTCGACGAAGACCATTACATCTTCGACGGCGACGACGCGGCGCGCGCAATCGACGCGATGACGCGACAGATCTGCCTGTTCGGTCATACGCATCTCCCGGTCATCTTCAGGCGAGGAGACGAGATGTTCGACGGCTTCATGCCGCAAGGAGGCGCCTCGCTGACGGTTGCTGTCGACAAAGGTCTCGACTATCTGATCAACGTCGGCTCAGTCGGCCAGCCGCGCGACGGCGATCCGCGCGCGGCGTTCGGCATCTATGACGACGTGGGGCCATCGCTGCTGCTGCAGCGAATCGCGTACCCGATCGAAGCGGCGCAACGGCGGATTCTCGCCGCGGGGCTGCCGCCGAGCCTCGCGAACAGGCTTGCGATAGGGAGATGAGAGCTCGAATCCCTGATCCCTGATCGCGAATCCCTCATCGGCGAATCCGCTAATCCGCAATAATCGCCCCATCTGCGAATCGCCAATCCCCGAATCGAATCGTCCGAGCCGCGAATCGCCAACTTCCCGATCGGCCACTCTGCGACTCAGTCATCCAACAAATCGCGATCGTGAAGCAGGATCCAGAATAGAGTGAGGGTTCATGGCGGGGAAACTCGAGAAAGCATTCGGGTATCAGGGCGACAACATGAATCTGCCGGTGGCCGACCTCGCGGCTGCGCTGCCCTTCTACGAAACCGTGCTCGGGTTTCGAGTGGTCTCGCGCAGCGATACGCCGCACAAGTCCGCGGTGCTTGCCCGCGACCACGTGCAGATGAAGCTCGCCGAGAACGGCGGCGATCCTTCACAGGATGGGTGCGCGTTCCATGTAACGAACCTCGCATCCCTCTTCTCGGAGTTCAAGACGAACGGACTTCAGAAAGAGATTTCCGAGTTCGATACGGAACAACACGGCGAGAGTACATGGATGGTGTTCTACGTCGTCGCGCCGGACGGCTTGTGCTACTGGTTCGGCGAACGGCAGCCACAATAAGACGAGACGACGCCAGAACGCCGAGTGAGACTGGCAGATGTACGGCATCTCGATCCCAGTCACTCCCACGGCGATCGAGCCGAATAGGAGGATCGCCCTTCAGTGGCCGGGATAGCATGGACCGACGACGGTCGAATGGACGTTCGCGGCTCAACCTGATGCGAGCACGTTCGTGCGCGTCACGCATGACGGATTCACGGGGTCCGGCGACGAACTCGTGAAGCAGGTGGCCGATTCGACACAAGGATTCTCTCTGGTGCTCGCCGGCATGAAAGCGCTCCTCGAGCACAATATCCGTCTGAACCTCTTCGCAAATTGGTCTCCTCCCGGCATCGAGGAACACTGAATTCGCCGATGAACATGTCCACAGTTCGCGTTCAGAGCTTTGCAGTCTCGATCGATGGCTTCGGCGCCGGGCCAAATCAGGATCCGCAGAATCCGCTCGGCGTCAACGGACCGGAGTTGATGGAGTGGTTCCTGCACACGCGGGTGTGGCGGCGGATGCACGGGCTTCCCGATGGCGAGACCGGTGTGGAGAACGACATCGCGGAACAGGGTTTCGCCAACATCGGCGCGTGGATTCTCGGCCGCAACATGTTCGGCCCCGTTCGAGGCCCATGGCCGGATGAGAGCTGGAGGGGCTGGTGGGGCGAGGAGCCGCCGTATCACACGCCCGTCTTCGTGCTGACGCATCACGCTCGCGCGCCGCTCAGAATGAAAGGCGGCACGGAGTTCCGCTTCGTCACCGCCGGCATTCATGCCGCACTGGAGCAAGCCAGGGAAGCGGCGGCGGGCGCCGACATTCGCATTGGAGGCGGCGTGTCCACGATTCGCCAGTACCTGCGCGAGCGGCTGATCGATGAACTGCATCTCGCGATGCGCCCCGTTCTCCTCGGATCGGGCGAACATCTATTCAACGCGATAAATATGCGGGCGCTGGGCTATGAGTGCGTAAGTACCGTCACGGGCGAGCGCGCGACACACGTGTTTCTGCGGAAGCGACCGTGACAGGAGGCACGCCCCAGATCACAACCGAGAGGCGCGTGCGGCGGCGCCGCATTCGGCCCATGGATCATTGACGGCGGCCGCTGCGATCAAGCCACCGCGGATTTCGTACCGTCGCTGGTTCAGCTCTCGAATCCTGCCGCCGCACGGTGTCGGTGATCCGGGATGCGGAATGCGGAATCCGAGGATTGGAGGATTGGAGGATTGGAAGATTGGAAGATTGCCGGATTAGGGATTGGTCGATGAGGGATTAGGGATTCGCGCTCTTCCGAGCCGCTCTCTCTTCCCGCCGTTTGAGCTCGGCGGCGAAGGCGTCCTGCGCTGCGCGGGAGCCAAGGATCCAGCCGATCACGATGCCGACGAGCAGCACCGCCGGAATGAAGATCAGGTGCGCCGCCGACATGTTCGAGAAGTTCACCGGCGCTCTCCTGCCGCCTGCCGCCGGTTCGCTTCCGCGAGATCGCGCTCGACGCGACCGAGACGGTTCCAGATCGACCAGAGGTAGCCGAACACGGCGACCCAGGCGACCGCGTACGCGCCGATGACGAGCGGCGCCGCCGGGAGCTGCTCCTGAGGCTTCAAGGTGTCGGCCGGCACGAATCCGTCCGGCGGCTGTTGTGGCGGCTGTGCGTAAGCAGGCGCCGCGAGCATGAGCGCGAGCACCAGCGCGCGTATCGTCATCATCATCAATCCTCTAATGCCAGATAGAGCTCGTCGAGCTCGGCTTTCCGATTTTCTAGCTGCACACGCGTGACGAGCATCAACGTGCACAGGCTGACGAACGCGAGCGAGCAAATGAGAAACGGCCGTCCCATCTCGGGCTGCAGCGTCATGACGACGCTGGTCTTCGGATGAATCGTGCGCCAGACGTTGACCGACCAGTAGACGAACGGGACGTTGGCCATTCCGAAGAGCGCCAGCACCGCCGAGAGCTTCTCGGAGCCGCTGCCGCCGTACTTCCGGAGCAGCAGATAGGCGACGAAGATCAGCCACATCACCAGCGCGGACGTCAGCCGCGCATCCCACTGCCACCACACGCCCCATGCCTTGCGGCCCCAGAGCGGCCCTGTAATCAACCCGATCAGGCCGAAGACCACAGACAGCTCCGCACCGGCAACGGCGAGTCGATCGTAGAGCTTGCGCCCGCCGAAGAGGAATATCGCGCTCGCGATGCCGCAAACCGAGGACGCGAGGAACATCGCCATCCACGACGGCACGTGGAAGTAGAAGATCTTCTGCACGAGCCCCATGGTGGATTCATATGGGGCACGCTCAATCGCCACAGGAGCGTAGGCGAAGGCAGCAGCCGTCAGAATCAGCAAAGGGGCAAATAGCTTCTTCAAGTAAGCGTCCTCATTTATCACTGCGCGCGGGGACCCACCCCCACGCGCTCTCGCTCGGCGCCGCCTCGCTCGGGCCGCGGGCGCTGGCGTCTCAACGACGTTGCCGTGCCGATCCAACATCGCCCTCGCCAGACGAACCGCGAATCGCGAACCGCGAAATCACGAACCGCGAATCGCGAACCGCGAACCGCCAATCGCGTCTTCACTCCGTCATCGCTGGTTCGAACGTCCACAACGCGAGCGTAACGAACACCACGTCGAAAAAAAGCAGCATCGACAACCACAGGCGTGCGATCGGCACATCCACGTCCGCCTGAAAGAGCGCCGCGGTGCCGCGCACGCCGGCGATGATCACCGGGATTGTAATCGGGTACAGCAGGATCGGCAGCAGCACGTCCCGGCTGCGTGCACGAATCAGCATGGCGGCAAAGAGCGTCCCGACGGCCGCGAATCCGATCGTCCCGGCGCCAAGCAGCGCGGTGAGCATGACCGGATGCGCGAGCACAGGTGCACCGAACATCAGCGCAACGAGCGGCGTCACGATTGCTTCGACCACCGCGAGCAGCGCCAGCACGCCGACGAGCTTGCCGACGTAAACGGCCGGGCGATCGACCGGCGTGAGCATCAGCGCTCGCAGCGTGTCGTTCTGGCGCTCGCGCTCGAACGCGCGGCCCAACGCCAGCGTGCCTGAGAACGCGATCGCAATCCAGAGAATCCCCGCGGCCGCGTCCTGAACGGCGACCCCTTCCTTCACGAAACTGAACGCGAACACGAGCACGCACGACACGGCGAAGAACAACGTCGTGTACACGACCTCGCGGCTTCGGAACTCGATCAGGAGGTCCTTCCGCGTGATCAGCCAGGCCGTCGCGAGGAATGAGGCTCGCGTGGCAGGCTCGCCCGGCGTGCGCAGCGCGCGGCCTTCGGAGGCGACCGCCGACTCGCTAGCCATGGAGGGCCCTCCGATACCGTTCGCGCAGCGTCCCGACGCCGCCCGGAATCGTCACGAGCTTCCCACCCGCGAGCAGCAGGGCGCGATCCGCGAGTCCATCGATGGTCTCCAGATCGTGCGTGGCGAGGAGCACGATGCACCCGTCCGACCGGAGCTCGCGCAGCCGCTCTCTCAGCGCGTCGGTCGCCGCGTCGTCCAGGCCGGTGAATGGCTCGTCGAGGAGGACCAGGCGGGGTCGGTGCAGCAACGCTCGTTCGAGCGCAAGCCGCTGCCGCATACCGCGCGAAAACCTTCCGCACGGATCATCGCGGTGCTCGAGACCTGCGCGTCGAAGCGCGGCGCCAACCGCCCCGACTACGTCGGCCACGCCATACGCGCGCGCGAAGAAACGCAGGTTTTCAGCCGCCGACAGCTCCGGATAGATTGACAGGTCGTGTCCGAGCACGCCGATTCGCCCGCGCAGGTCGGCGCCGGCGCTGCGTGCCGAAGCATCGCCGTACCACACCTCGCCCGACGACGGGTCCAGAAGGGTCGCGGCGATCGACAGCAGCGTCGACTTGCCCGCGCCGTTCGATCCCAGCAGGGCAACTATTTCACCCGCGTCGCAGCGTAGCGATACTTTGTTGAGAACGCGTCGTCGTCCGAAATGGCGTGAAACGTCTGTAAAGGTCAGCGAGCTGAAGTCCATCTCGGGCAGGCGCTACGCGGCGGCTTCGCCATCGAGCTCGGCGTACACGCGCTCGAGGGCTGCCACGAGTTCCTTCCGCCTGTCGGCGAAATGGTCCGGATCGATGGTGTGATCGCGGTGCTGCCGCTCGATCGCGGTCAGCTCGGCGTACAACCGCTCGCGCCGGGCGTCGAGACGCTTGCGGCGCGCCTGCTCTTCGGCGTCCGGTTTCGGCGACCTCGTGCTCGCCCACGCTCCGGCGGCGAGCACCACCGCCGCAAGGACCAGTGCGAGATTGCGGGGCCACGTTGCGTGGTGCGGCAGTCCGGTGAACGTCAGCGTGAGCGGCTGACCGGCCGGAATGCCGGGGCCTTTGGCGACGATGAAGGTCTCGCCCTGAACGGGCATGTCGCGATGATCGGCGATTTGCGGAGATTGCAACTGCACGTCCCCGACTTTCTGCGCCATGAGCCCGAGCTGCTCCAGCGCCGCGGGAAAGCGCTGCTCCCATGTGACCGATCCGCCGTTTATCGGCAGGGCGAATCCCGCCTGCACGAGCGTCGAGCCGGGTGCAAACGGGCCGTTGATTGCGAGTTGTTTGCCCTGCAGCACGCCGTTCGGCGCAGAACCTTCCATGACGCCTGCGCCTTGCGCTTCGCCCGGAAGCTCGAGAACCAGCGGATGGGGTGGTTGCACCGGTGTTTTGGCCGCGTTCACCACCTCGAGCAACATGAAGACGTTGACCACCTCGTCTCCGAGCTCGAACACGAACCGCGACTGCGGCCCGAAGACGACCTCTCCCGGCTGCGCAGGCGCCTGCGCCATCTTCTGTGCGTCGGCATCGGTTGCGACGAGCGCCACTCGCGTCCCGCCGTTGGCCGGCACGGCGAACTCCTGCGACTCGAGCCGCTCCCCGTTGACGACCGCAACGGCCTTCACACGCGTGCCGGGTGCAATGCCGGTGAATTCCGCGCGCCCGGCGTCATTCGTCTTGGCTTTCAGGACGGAAGACCCACCGGACAGCTCCACTTCCTGGTCACGGATGACGTTCGTCATCGTTCCGCGGACCACGCGGACCGTTACCGTACCGGACGCAAGGTCTGGAACGGGCAACGGAACACCGGACATCTGTTTCGGATCCGGCATGCCAGGCGGCATCTGAGCTGACGTCACCCATGGCATGACCGCGAGCACGGCGGCAACGAACAAGGCCATGCGCTTCATGAGTGCACCGCTTCGAGCTTCGTCCCGCAGCGCTTGCAGAACGCGGCGTCGGCATCGTTGAAGGTGCCGCACGCACATTTCGTGTTCTCCGCGGTCCGTACGGCGCGGTCTTCAGAGCGCGCCTGGATTCGGTTCCTCACCTCGCGCTCGATGATCTCGCGATATGCCGACGCACCCTCGTCGAGCTGCTTCATCAGCATCACCGCGCGGGCACGCAGGCGACCGGCCATTTCGTCGAAGTCCTTCGGCGCGATTTTCCCCATCGCCTTGTCGAACTCGAGCTCCTTGATCGATCGCAGAACGAGAGATTTCTCGCGTTCCAGCGCGGCGCGCGCGCGCTCGGTCGGCCGCTCGTCGAGCATCGCCACATCGTCGAGCGCGAACGGCGCGAGCACGCGATAGAACCCGGCGGCGGCAGCCCCCGCCGACGCAATCGTCAGGCTGATCAGGATGAGATGCTCCGGTGTGGATTGCCGCGACATGAGCACGGCAGCTGTCGAAGCGACGAGCGCAGCAAGGATGAAGAAGTGCCAGGGGCGGAAGTCAGTCGAGGTCGCGGAGCTCATCGTCCAGCCTTTCGCGCAGCGCAGGATCGTCAATCACCTCGGGCTGCCGTTCTGCCTCCGTTTCCACCTGGTTCTCACGGCGCGACCACCGGAACGCGACGAGCGCGATGAACGCGGCGCCCGTGGCGCCGGCGAGATACGGCAGGAACCATGCGAGACGGTTGAAGCCCTTATCGATGGGAGACGCGAGCGGCTCCTGGCTCCCGTACTTCGCGATGTAGTAGTCGTAAATTTGCTCGCGCGTCTTTCCCTGGGCGACCATCCTCGCGACTTCCTCGCGCATCTCCGCCGCCAGGCTGCAGGTGCACTCGCCGATGCGCTTCCGGCCGCACGTGCCGCACATGCAGATGATCTCGTTCTGCAAGTCCTTTTCGAGCTGCGTCCGGGGGACGACTGGAACGGCCAGCGGGTTTTCGACGTGCTGTCCCGCGCGCGCCGGCGCGGCCGGCAGCAGCATCAGCAGGAGCAGGATGGACGTCGTGACGGCGCTCGCTGGAATTTTCGCCGTCGCAAACGCAAACGCACTCTCGGGCAGGAGGGCCAACCCTGTGCCGAGCGCCATGACGGCAAATCCAAACCAGATCCAGTCCACGAGCGGATTGACGGTGATTGCGTAGGTCGCCTGCTGCGTCGGCGGATCGTAGCCGCCGAGGACGATGTAGAGGTCCTCGCTCGCCCCGCGTCGGATGGCAACCTCAGTCGTCGGCTCCTCCTCGTGCTTGGCGAAGAACCAGCGCGCCGGCTCCATCGTCGCGATCTGCTTGCCGTTCTCGAAGACACGGACGTGGCCGGTCACCATCTGCTTCTGCGCGTCGCTCGTGACGGTGAGCGCTTCGTGCTGGACCGTGAACCTGCCGACCGACACCTGTTGCCCGACATTCAGTTTCGCCTGCTCTTCCTGCTTGAACGCCTGGCCGGCGAATCCGAAGAACATCAAAACGATGCCGACGTGCACGATGTAGCCGCCGTAGCGCCGCCGAGAGCGGCCGACCAGGCCAATCATCGCCGTGAGGATGTCGGACCCCGTAGCGCCCTTGCGCACCTGTGCTCCGCGAACCAGTTCCTGGACGACGGTCGCGACCACGAACGCGCACAGGGCGAAGCAGAGTCCGGCGGTCCACACGCGGACACCCAGAGCGAACACCGCAACCCCGGTCACGGTTCCCGCTGCCGACGGCCAGAGGAACTGCTCGACGAGATTTCGCAACGTCGATTTGCGCCAGGCGAGAAGCGGCCCGATGCCGGTCAGCAACAGCAGAATCAGCCCCATCGGGAGCATCCACTTGTTGTAGAACGGCGGACCGACAGTCAGGCGCTGCCCGCGCAGCGCTTCGCTCAGCGTCGGGAACATCGTCGCGAAGAGGACGAAGAACGCCGAGAACAGCAAAATCCAGTTGTTCGCCAGGAACGCCGCCTCGCGTGAGACCCACGAGTCGAGCGTATGACGAGACTGCAGCAGAGGAAGCCGGTAGATCACGAGCGCAAAGCTGAACGCGAGGATGAACACCATGAAGACGGTGAACATCCAGGCAAGCTGCTTGTCTTCTCCGAACGCGTGCACCGACTGGACGACGCCGGAGCGCGTCATGAACGTCCCGAAGATCGTCAGAAAGAATGTGACGATCACGAGCGTGACGTTCCACACGCGCAGCATGCCGCGACGTTCCTGGACCATCACTGAATGCAGGAAAGCCGTCGCGGTGAACCACGGGAGCAATCCCGCGTTCTCGACCGGATCCCAGCCCCAGAATCCGCCCCATCCGAGCTCCTCGTACGCCCACAACATGCCGAGCGTCAGGCCGAACGAGAGGAACAGCCACCCCAGCATCGTCCAACGACGCACCGCGCGCAGCCACGAATCATCCAGGTGACCTGTGATCAGCGCCGAGAGCCCGAACGCAAACGGGATCGTCATGGCGACGAACCCGGTGTAGAGCGATGGCGGATGAATCGCCATGTAGAAGTTCTGCAGGAGCGGGTTCAGCCCCTTCCCTTCCGTCGGCACCTGCGTGAGGAAAGTCGAGAATGGGTTGTTGTGCACCACCATCAGGAAAATGAAGAACATTTCCACGGTGGCGATCGTGGCGACTACGTAGGGAATGAGCTCGCGGTGCCGTTCGCGGTTCGTGTAGACGGCGATGGCACCGAAGATTCCGAGCAGGAAGACCCAGAACATGATCGAGCCGTCGAGCCCACCCCAGTACGACGCGATCTTGTACGCGAGCGGCTGTGCGGAATCCGAGTAGTGCTGGACGTACTTGATGGCGTAGTCGTTGGTGACGAACGCGTGCACCATGACGGCCGACGCGACCGTCATCAGGCCGGTGACGAAGTAGAACGCGCCCGTTCCACTTTCGACGAGGCGGCGGGAACGCCGGCGCGCGCCGGCGACCGACGCCGCGATCGCGTACGCGCAGACGACGAAGCTGGCGAGCAGCAGAAACGAGCCTAGTGCTGGCATATATGCTGATGCAGGGCGGGGCTTACGCCCCGCATGTAGGGCGGGGCCTTGGCCCGCCTCGTGTACTAACTGCCGGGCGCGCCCGGCTGACCGGCCACGTACTTCGACGGGCACTTCGCCATGACGCCGTTCGGTTCGACCGCAAACCCGTTTGCCTCGAGGTGCCCCTTCAACACGACTTCCGAACCGTCCTTGAACGTATCAGGCACAATCCCCCTGTAGCTGGCCGGAACGACCTTGCCGTTGCTCTGGATCTGGAAACGGTACTCCAGCGTGTCGGGCTTGACGAAGATCGACTTGTCGACGACGTATCCGTGAAGCTGCAGGCGTTTGCCGTGCCACGCGTCCGGGTTGTTCATGACCTCGTCGACGTGGACGTAATATTCGGTCCCGCTCTGAAGGGTCGAATAAAACAGGCCAGCGAGCGCCAAGGCGAGCACCAGCGCGGTTGCGCCGATCTTGATAGGTTTAGATTTCATAATAGTTTGCGGGCGGTTGTGCCCCCAGAATACCGTGCGCCAAATAGCGGGTCAATCGACAACCGACAACTCCTTCAACAGCCGGTAGACGTCCGCGATCGGCAACCCCACCACGTTCGACCACGAACCCTCGATGTGATCGATGAATCGGGCCGCGCGTCCCTGAATCGCGTAGGCGCCAGCTTTTCCTTCGGCCTCGCCTGAGGCCAGGTACCACTCGATTTCTGAGTCGTCCAGGCGGCGGAAGCGAACCCGCGTTGTTGCGACCTCGGCGCGTTCTGCGTGCGGCGTCCGGACTACGATCCCGGTGTGCACGTCATGTGCCGCGCCCGAAAGAAGCCGGAGCATACGGCGCGAATCTGCAGAATCGCTAGGTTTTCCGAGGATCTGTCCCCCAAGAACGACAACAGTATCGGCCCCGAGCACCGCGCTGCCGGATTGCCGGCACCTCCGGAACACCGTGTCCGCTTTGTCTTTGGCGAGGCGGAGCGCGTACGCCTGAGGCGACTCATCGGTTCTTGGAGTCTCGTCGACATCGGCTGGCTGGATGTCGAAGGCGAAGCCGGCCGAGACCAGCAGCTCGGCGCGGCGCGGAGACGCCGAGGCGAGGATCAAGGTCATAGAAGTTGATAGTATCGGCGAAGCGCGGTTCGGGGTTCGCGGTTCGATCATGATTCCCGTCCAGGATTTTTCCACGTCGGTGCTCGCGCAGATCATCAGGCGACAGCCGCCGTCGCAGGCGCGGACCAACTTCGCCTGGCAGCTGGCAGTCGGCCAGTCCGTCGCGCGGGCGACGACGGTGGAGTTGTCGGCCGGGATTCTCAAGGTCCGTGCAGTGGACCGAAGGTGGATCAAAGAAATCGATCGCGTGCGCGGCACGGTGCTGGACAAGCTCCAGCAGGTGCTCGGGAGCGATCAAGTCTCTCGCATCGATCTGGGTCTCGAGTAGTCTCCGGTAGTGCTGGCCTTCAGGTCAGCTTTCGATATGCGCGAAGCCGTAATCATCTCCGCTGTCCGTACACCAACCGGCAAATTCCTCGGCGTCCTCAAGGATTTCACCGCTCCACAGCTTGGCGCGATGGCGGTTCGCGAAGCGGTCACGCGCGCGGGGATCGATCCTGCAGCGGTTGACGAATGCATCATGGGCAACGTCATCCAGGCCGGCAACGGACAGAACCCTGCCCGACAGGCGGCGTTGAAGGGCGGCCTCGCCGATCACGTCGCCGCGTTGACGATCAATAAAGTGTGCGGCTCCGGGCTCAAGGCAGTGATGCTCGCCGCGCAGGGCATCGCAACGGGAGATATCGACATCGCGGTCGCCGGCGGCATGGAGTCGATGAGCAACGCTCCGTACCTGCTGCCACGCGTCCGCGAGGGACTCCGAATGGGAAACGGCGCGCTGGTGGATTCGATGATCAACGACGGCCTGTGGTGCGCGTTCGAAGAGTGCCACATGGGTCTGTCGGGAGAAGTCGTCGCCGACGCGTACAAGGTCACACGATCGGAGCAGGACGAGTTCGCGGCCGAAAGCCACCGCAAAGCGGCGCACGCGACGCGCGAGGGCTGGTTCACCGACGAAATCCTTCCGATCACCATCCCACAGAAGAAGGGGAACGCTGTGGTCATCGACCGCGATGAAGCCATTCGCGAAGATACGACGGTGCAGGTGCTCGCCGGTTTGAAGCCCGCGTTCAAGAAGGACGGCACGGTCACCGCCGGCAATGCGCCGGGCGTCAACGACGGCGCCGCAGCGGTGGTCGTGATGTCTGCCGAAAGAGCCGCGAAGCTGGGAGTCACACCCGTGGCGCGCATCGCGGGACAGGCGACGAGCGGACTCGAACCGAAGTTCGTGTTGATGACGCCGGTCGAATCGGTACGGCGAGTCGCCGCCAAAGTCGGATGGAAGCTCGAGGAGGTGGATCTATTCGAGATCAACGAGGCGTTCTCGGTCCAAGCAGTCGCCGTCATGCGCGAGTTGGGAATCGATCCGGTGCGAGTGAACGTGCACGGCGGCGCGGTGGCGCTCGGGCATCCGATCGGCGCGAGCGGCGCGCGCATCCTCACGACGCTTCTCTACGCGATGAAGCGGCGCAACGCGAAGCGTGGAATCGCCTCCCTGTGCCTTGGCGGTGGAAATGGCGTGGCGCTCGCCGTCGAGCTATGCTGATCAGCTTGATCCACGTTAAATAGCTGGTAAAATTAGAGTTGCGCGGGCGGATCCTCCGTCCACCTACTCCTCAGAAAGCCGGGATACACACCAGATGCTGAATCGTCGTGTGGCAGTGCGCCTCAGCCTTACGCTGACTCTCATTGGCCTTCCCAGTCTCGTTGTTACCGCTGGCTCGCGTTCTTCTGTTGACTCCGCTGTTGAGGTCGATGCTGGGGCTGGCGCGAGCACGGCCGTCGCGGCCAATGCCGCCGCCGCGTTCGACGCGGCGAGTTGGGAAGACGCCACCATCGGCGATATCGATCCAGAGGTTTTCGCGACGGCCCTGCATGCGGCGGCGAACGCCGTGCAGCTCGGCGACGCGAGTAATCCCGCAACGCTGACAGTCATTGATTTCTCGCGGCCATCGACCGAAAAGCGCATGTGGGTGTACGACCTTCGCACTCGGACGCTGCTCTTCGATGAGCTCGTCTCTCACGGACGCGGAAGCGGACAGACAATGGCCACGCTGTTCTCCAACGACGCCGAGAGCAACCGCTCGAGCATCGGGCTCTACCGTACGGGCGAAACCTACATCGGCAAACACGGCTACTCGCTCCGCCTCGACGGCCTCGAACCCGGATTCAACGACCACGCACGGGACCGCGGAATCGTCATGCACGCCGCCGAGTACGTCAACGCAATCACGGCTCACGCGCAGGGATATCTCGGCCGCAGCCTCGGCTGCCCTGCTCTGCGTCCGGAGATCACCAAGAGCGTCATCGATGCCGTCAAAGGCGGCGGACTCCTCTTCGCGTACTATCCCGACCCGACCTGGCTGAAAACATCGAAATATCTCGGCTGACGCACGGTTTCAGGGGGTTCCACGGGGCTCTCCAGGGTTCGTGCCGAACCTTGTAGAACCCTGCAGAACCCCGTAGAACCCCGTAGAACCCTGTGCAATATTGGCGGGATGCAGATCCGTCGAGTTGGAGTCATCGGCGCCGGAACGATGGGCAATGGAATAGCCCAGGTATTCGCGCAATCGGGCTTTGAGGTGCAACTGGTGGACGCCGCCGCACCCGCGCTCGAACGGGCCCTCGCCACTATCGGGAAGAGCCTCGCCAAATTCGTCGAGAAGGGGAAACTGTCGGCCAGCGATCGGGACGCCGCGTTGGCCCGCGTCAGCACCGCAACCGAGCTCGATACTCTGGCGGACGTCGATTACATCGTCGAAGCGATCTTCGAAGATGCCGCCGCGAAGCGCGCCGTGTTCGAGCGGCTCGACGCGTCGACGCCGCCGGAAGTCATCCTCTCCTCGAACACTTCATCGATCTCGATTACGTCGCTCGGCGCGGTGACGACGCGTCCGGACAGAGTGCTCGGGATGCATTTCATGAATCCCGTTCCCGTGATGACCCTCGTCGAACTGATCCGCGGACAGGCGACCTCGTCCGAGTCGATGCGTATCGCGGCCGAGTTGTGCGCAAAGCTCGGCAAGACGGCGGTCGAAGCGGCCGATTACCCGGGCTTCATCGCCAATCGGATCCTGATGCCAATGATCAACGAGGCGATCTTCGCGCTGATGGAAGGCGTCGGAACGCCGGAGGCGATCGACACGGTCATGAAACTCGGGATGAATCACCCGATGGGGCCGTTGACACTCGCGGACTTCATCGGACTCGACGTGTGTCTCGCCATCATGAACGTGCTGCACGACGGGCTGGGGGATCCCAAGTATCGGCCATGCCCGCTACTGAAGCGCAAGGTTGCTGCAGGGCAGCTGGGAAGAAAGAGCGGGCGAGGATTCTACACGTACTGACGCTGTCGGGATCCGGGATCCGGGATCCGATCACGCATGCTGCACTGCGACATCCGCATCGGAGAGTCCGGATCCCGCATCCCGGATCCCGCATCCCGGATCCGAACCGCGCGTGTTACGATCGGAGCGTCAGTTCGCCTCATTGGCGTCAAACAAAGGCATGAAGCGACCACGTCCCGGGCACCGGGGCACCCCAATCGGTCGCGGCCGGGAGGTGCATGCATGGCAGACACTTACGGGGGAAGCCGCTAGGCTTCCAGGGAATACAAACGGCCGGCGGAAACGCCGGCCGTTTCCTTTTTGCCGAAGAGGTCCCGCACTTCCGCCCACGACGCCACACGCGGGTAGCGCGTCTCGTGAGCGTTGTGGGGCGCCGAGAACAGCAAGGCGCGTCCCTTGAACCTCGCGAAGTGCCGCGCGCGGTCGTCGATCAGGTAATCGGCCTCGACAATCCCCTTGTCGCCGCAGAACACGATCCGCGACGGCGGGATGAACGGAAAGTGCCGCCGCAGCCACTGGTACTTCGCTTCGAACGAGCAGGGCACATCCATCGCGGCGGTGACGACGAATACGTCGTGCCGCTCGCTCAAATCGCGCACGACTTCCACGCAGCCGGGCATCGGGTCGAGATCGGCGAAAAACGACGCATCCAGCAGTGCCTCTACGGCGCGGCGCTGCGGCGCGGGCACGTATTCTTCGAGGTGGCGGCCGTGCAGCGCCTCACGGGTGACGGCCGTGCCGAACGCGGCGTTGTAACGGCGCACGTGCTCGCCGAGCGCGTCGGCCATCACTTCATCCATGTCGATGGCAATGCGGAGGCGCCGCGCGGGCGTGTTCGCGCGGGTGTGGGTGTACTTCAGAACCGCGACGGCACCCACCAGCCCGATGGACATGAGATTCGCGGCGATGATGGCGCCCGCGTGATTGAGGAGTCCATAGGTCAGCCAGAGCCCCTGTCCGGCGAGGTACAGGCCCAACATCCCGGCCGAGAGATCGGCGCCCCCTTGCTTTCTTACTTTGATCAACTGCGGCAGAAACGCCGCGGTGGTGGACACCGCAGCCACGGTCCCGATGAAGGCACTCCAGAACGAAACGGGCATCAACACTCCTGCATTCAGCATGCACCTCTGGGTGTCATTCTGTCCAATGAAAGATATGGCGTGGTTTGATAACCTGTGGTTATGAGCATCGATCTTACGGATCTGCGCGCGGTTGTCGCGCTCGAAGAAACGCTTCATTTTGGACGCGCGGCGGAGCGGCTGCACGTCTCGCAGCCTGCGTTGAGCAAGCGTATCCGCCGGATCGAAGAGGAAATCGGCGGCCGGCTGCTCGTCCGCGGCTACCGGGACGTCCACGTCACTGAAGCGGGCCGGCTGCTGGCTGAACGCGGCCGGCGTCTCCTCGAACAATCCGAGGCTGCCGTGGCCCTTTCCCGGCGCGCGGTCAAAGGCGAAGCGGGACTACTTCGAATCGGGTTCGGAATCGCGAGCATCCTTGGACTACTGCCGAAGGTCCTGCTGCGGTTCCGGCGCGCGCATCCGGACGTGCAGCTGCAGCTCCGCGACATGTCGACCCCCGAGCAGGTCGTGGCGCTCGGTAGCGGCGAGATCGACATCGGGTTCGTTCGCCTCCCGGTGACCGACGATCGCCTGGTGGTTCGACGCGTGCTGGACGAGCGTCTGGTCGCCGCGCTGGGTCCGCGCAGTCCCTGGAATCCCCGCAGCGGTCTCCGCTCGGTGGCGTCCGAGCCGTTCATCATCGTCTCGCGCCTGCGGTCGGCGAGCTTCTACAACCACGCACTGAGCATCTGCGCCGCCTCGGGATTCACGCCGCGAGTCGTTCAGGAAGCGAACGAGCTGTTCACCGTGCTGTCGCTGGTCGGCGCGGGCCTCGGCGTCTCTCTGGTGCCGCGATCGACGGCGTTGATGCGGTTGCGAGGCGTTCGATTCCGGGAGGTGAGGCTACGCGAGGCGGCATGGGACATCGGCCTTGCCTGGCGGCGCGACAGCGCGGAACAGCCGCTCGTTCAGCGCTTCGTGGGGACGGTCACCGCGACGAAGGGGACGGGCCCGGATCGGCGAAGTAGCCGCGCCGCGCAGTGACCTTTCCCTTTTTCGATTTCAGCTTCACTTCGAGCGGGTGCCAGCCGCTCGACGACACGCCGGCCGGCGTGTAGGAAAGCACGTAGCGATTCCGAAACTCGTCCATCGTGCGCGCAAACGTCTCGCGGAGATCCGCGTTGGTGCTCGCAAACAGCGCGCGGCCTCCGGTTTCCTCGGTCACCGAGCGGAGGAACGACCCCATTTCCTCGACCGTCTCAACGCGCGTTGTCGGCGTGGGGAAACGACCACCGAACGCGTATCCAGTGACACTCGTCTGCTGGCGGATGCCAATGGCGTAAACGACGGCGTCGGTCCGCCTGGCGGCCTCGAGCACGCGCGGCGCGGTAAGCCAGCTCGACGTGTCCTGTCCATCGCTAAACACCAGCACGAGCGACCGCCCCTGGTCTTGCTGCCGCAGCGCGATCGCCGCAAATACCGCATCGCGGAGCGATGTGGCGCCCGCCGGCGCGAGTTCATCCAGCGCCAGGCCAATCTGAATGCGGCTCGGCGTCAGCGGAGCCAACAGACGGACGCGAGTGGCAAACGACAGTAACGCGACCTTGTCCGGCTCGCGCAGGCTGGCGACGACCGCGCGCGCCGCGTCGCGCAACGCCACCAGGCGCGGCCCGTTGACGCTCTGACTCACGTCGAACGCCATCACCAGGTTCAGCGGCAGTTGTTCGATGTCGAGTTGCCTCACGTCCTGCACGACCCCGGCATCCCGCAGCTCGAAATCGGCGGCGGTCAAACCAGACACCGGCTTCTTGCCGTCAGCTACGAGCACGTCGACCCGCACGCCGACTGCGCGGGACGTGAACCGCTGCGCATTGGGGCGGCCGCTCATCGCGAACACCGCGATCGCGGTCGTGAAGGCGACGACAAGATGGCTACGCATCACCGCCGTGTCACCGTTCGCAATTTGTCGAGCTCCGGCTGAGCAAATGCGCCCAGGCCGAGCAGGTACCAGAACCACGGATCCCCACCATCAGGTGCGCGGCGATCGGCCGCGAACTCGCGCACACGGACGTCTGCTTGCGTTCGTGCGCCGTCCTGGTACTGGCTGTACGCCACCGCCAGTTGAGCCGACTGCGCGCGCGGCAGCAAACGGACCGCCGCCTCGTAGCGCATGCGCGCGTCGGTCAGCTTCCCGAGGTGCTCGAGTGCATCTCCTGCGAAGAGCCACGCGAGATACTGCAGCGCGTCCACGGCCGATGCGGGGACTTCGTCGAGTGTGCGGACGGCGGCATCGTAGCGGCCCTTGAGCACGCGCACGCGGCCGAGCCGTACGCGCGCTTCCACGACCGTCGCGTCCATCGCGAGCGCCCGTTCGTAGCTCTTTTCCGCGTCGTCCAGGCTTCCGCTGAACGGCGATTGGAATCCCTCGTCATGGGTCCACACCCACGCCAACTCATGGGTGATGCCTGAGGCAAGCACGTATTCGACCCGTTCTCCGCATACCTGACGCGCCCGGTTCGACAGCGTCATCGCCTGCGCGTAATTGCGTTGCGCGTGCATCGCGCCGATCGCAACGATCCACCAGCCTCGCGCCACGGGATCGTCGCTGTTCATCACCGCAAGTCGCTCGACGTACCGCTCGGCGACCGACAGGTGCGGCACCCACGAAATAGCCGACGCTCCGTTTCGGCCTGCGATCGCGGTGTGGGTGTGCGCGACAATGGCGGCTCGCAGCAACCGGACACGACTTTCCGCGTCCGGTACCTGCTTCAGTGCTGCGACGAGCGCGCGTTCACCGCTTTCGACGGCGCGTACGTCCAGCGACGCCAGGCGCGCGACGACGGTGTCGTCGCCGTGTTGGTACTGCTCGATCGCGGACACGTATTCAGACTTCGGCAGGACCTGTGCGGCGCCGGCCGCAGACGACATCGAGAGAATGCACGCGAGGACGACGGCGTGTGCGACTTGGCGCGCGGGGTGCCAAAAAAGGCAGCCGGCTGTGCCGCAGCAGCACAGTCCCCCAGTTGTCGTGCGGGAATACGGCCGTTTTGACGATTTCAGCCGGGGCACGCCGCTTGCGATACCGGACCCGATGCTGACCCCCGACATCGCACAGGACACGTTTACCTCCACGACCGCCGAACCGCTGCCCGCCAAGCCCACCCCCCTGTTGGAGGACTTCGGCGGCAGTGTAGCGACCCGCGAACCGGTCATCAACAGCATGTTCCGCCGTATGGTGGAGTTGAAGGCATCCGACCTGCACTTGAGCGCGGGCGTCGCGCCGATCGTCAGACAGGACGGCGAGATGCGGAAGCTGCACGAAGCGGCGGGGCCGCTCGCGTCCGACATGATCAAGCAACTGCTCGTCGCGATCATGCCGCGGGTGAACCAGGCCGAGTACGAGGCGCGCCACGACACGGACTTTGCGTACGAGATCTCCGGGCTCGCGCGGTTCCGCGCGAATGTCTTTCGCGATCGCCAGGGCGTCGGGGCGGTGTTTCGAGTCATTCCGTCGAACATTCTGACGGCCGAACAACTCGGGCTCTCTCCGCAGATCCTCGACTTGTGCAAGCTGACCAAGGGTCTGGTACTCGTCACCGGCCCGACCGGCTCCGGCAAGTCGACGACGCTCTGCGCGATGATCGACTACATCAACCGGACGCGAACCGATCACATCATCACCATCGAAGATCCGATCGAGTTCGTCCACCAGAACCAGCAGTGCCTGATCAACCAGCGCGAGGTGCACACGCATACGCGTTCGTTCAAGGACGCGCTGCGCGCGGCGCTCCGCGAGGATCCCGACGTGCTCCTGGTCGGCGAGCTGCGCGATCTCGAAACGATCGCGATCGCCATCGAGACGGCGGAAACCGGGCATCTCGTGTTCGGCACGCTTCACACGACCACGGCGGCATCCACGGTCGACCGCGTGATCGATCAGTTCCCATCGGATCGCCAGGCGCAGATCCGCGTCATGCTGTCGGAATCACTCCGCGGCGTGATCGCACAAACGCTGTGCCGCAAGATCGGCGGCGGCCGGGTCGCGGCACTCGAGGTGCTGCTCACCAACGGCGCGATCAGCAACCTCATTCGTGAGGGGAAGACGTTTCAGATTCCTTCGATGATGCAGGTCGGCCGGGCGCAGGGCATGGTGTCGCTCAACGATGCGCTCGCGGATCTCGTCAAGAAGGGGCTTGTAGCGCCTGAAGAGGCGATCGTCCGCGCGGTCGATAAAGGTGGGCTCGAGGCGTTGCTCAAGCGCCCGAAAAGTGCGTAGGGTCCTCAGGTGAGACGCGCCGGCGGCGCCCGGATGCGACAACGATCGCCACAATTGGCCCAAGGATTAGGAGTTCGCGCGCGAGGGCTTGAAGGTTGGACGTCCAGAACTCCTCGAGCCAGTATCGCCGCGAAATCGCCATGAACACGTGGATCGGCGCTTCGTAATACGCATGGCTGAATGGCCACAGGGCCATGATCCCTATCGGCGGGGCCGTATCGGTTCCGAGCCAGTCGAGCAGCGTGTGCGACGCGTACGCTGCGGCGATCGCGAGTGCCAGTCCGAATCCATCCTGCCTGCGTAATCGCAGGACTATCCAGGCAATCGCACCCACGATAACCGCCGCGCCCAGGCCGTGAGTTGGACCGCTGTGTGCGCCCGCAAGCAGATCGAGATCCGGCGCGGCCGCTACGGCGCCGAAGAGCGCCGCTCGCCGGATGCTCGCGCCGGTGTCCATGCCCTCACGCGTTGGGGCGATGAGCCATCCGCTCGCTATTCCGGCGAGCGCGTGGCCGAGGGGTGAGGGCATCGATGCCATCGTACTTGCCGCGTGGCATTCTCCGCATCGAGCGCTCTCCGCTCGCGCTGCAGCATCTGCAATCGACCGAAGGACGGGCGCCTGAGAGGCGAAAGTCTGTTGTCCTCGTAAGACACTGATATTCAGCGACCTACACGCGTTGGCTGCACACAATTTCGCTTGACTTTCGCCCCGGCACGAACCTAGAATGCACTCGCTCCAACCCATGGCCGATGCGCCGTGACCTTCCCTGTCACTGCGATGCCGCATGATGGGGCCGGACATCAGTCAGATACCAATTCAAGGCGGAGCCGAAGCTCCGCCTTACATCAGGAGCGTCTCCGCTATGCCGCCAGTTGAAGACCGCAACGACCGCGAGCGCCTCAAGGCGATCGAGATGGCCGTCGGCCAGATCGAGAAGCAGTTCGGCAAGGGTTCGATCATGCGCCTCGGCCAGAAGGACGCCGGCTATGTGATCCCGTCGATCTCGACCGGCTCGGTCAGCCTCGACTACGCGCTCGGAATCGGCGGCGTGCCGCGCGGACGCGTCGTCGAGATCTTCGGACCCGAGTCCTCGGGCAAGACGACGCTCGCGCTGCAGGTCATCGCGCAGGCGCAGAAGCTCGGCGGCATGGCGGCGTTCGTCGACGCGGAACACGCGCTCGATTCACAGTACGCGGGAAAGCTTGGCGTGGACCTCGACAACCTGCTCGTCTCGCAGCCCGACAACGGCGAGCAGGCGCTGGAGATCGTCGAAGTCCTCGTCCGCTCCGGCGCCGTGGACGTCGTGGTCGTCGACTCGGTCGCGGCGCTCGTCCCGCGCGCCGAGATCGAAGGCGAGATGGGGGAAGCGCAGATGGGCCTTCAGGCGCGGCTCATGTCGCAAGCGCTGCGGAAGCTCACCGGCATCGTGTCGAAGTCGAAGACCGCGCTCATCTTCATCAACCAGCTGCGCGAGAAGATCGGCGTCATGTTCGGCAACCCCGAGACGACGACGGGCGGACGCGCGTTGAAGTTCTATGCGTCGGTCCGGATCGACATCCGGCGGATCGGCGCGATCAAAGACGGCGATCAAGTCGTCGGCGGACGCACGCGCGTGAAGGTCGTCAAGAACAAGGTAGCGCCGCCGTTCCGCGAGGCGGAATTCGACGTGATGTACGGTGAGGGGATTTCGCGGGAAGGGGACCTGCTCGATCTCGCCGTCGATCGGAAGATCATCGAGAAGAGCGGCACGTGGTTCGCGTTCGGCGGCGAACGGCTCGGCCAGGGACGCGAAAACGTCAAGCAGTTCCTCAAGGAGAACCCGGCGATTACTCAAGCCGTCGAGGACCGCGTCAGGCGGGAGCTCGGGCTGATCAAGGACGTCGAAGTCGCCGCGGTGTAGGGCGGACGTCGGGCGGGGCTTTAGCCCCGCCTTCGTGTCTCAGCCCCGCCTGCCCGGTTGTTCCATCGCGACCTTGAGCCGCGCGTGTCCCAGCGCGATCTCGTCGCCCGCTTCCAGGCGCACGCCGCGTACGCCGGGCGGCACCTTGATCGTCCGGCCGCCGCGCACGATGTTCGTGCCATGCGCGCTGCGATCGTCGAACAGGCGATACGCCCGCTCGGCCGCGACGAACTCCACGTGCGCATGACGGCGTGACACCGTCCGATTGTCGTCGCCTTCGTCGACGAAGGCCACCTGATTCGTTCGAATCAGCCGCTGGCGCTGATCGATCACCTCCGCACGGCGGCCGATGTCGACGCGCCCGCCGTTGAACGCGTAGGCGCGCTGCTCGGCAGTCCCCTTGACGACCGTCAGCTTCAACCGCGGCACGTCGGTGGCGCCTTCCGCTGCAGTCTGCGGTGGGGCGACAGCTGCCGGCTCCTGGTTCCTCTCGAAGCTGACGTCGAAACGGGGATCGCCCCACGACGAGCCCGCCTGCGACTCGAAAACAACGTCGGTCGTGAGCCGAAGATCGCGGCATCCCGCCGAGCGAAGCCGATCGATGAGCCGCTCTGCGAGCGACGGTGGGCCCGCCACGACTGCTTCGAACCGCGCCTTCGCGTCCGCGTTGTTCGGGTCCGCAAGAACGTGTACCCGAACGCGGGTGAATGGGAACAGGCGGCGTCCGCGTCCAACATCCTGCACTTCGTGCTCCGCACGGTCGAGGACGCCGTGAACGATTTCGAGCGGCGCCGGCGCGTCGCGTCCGACGAGCTCTCCGAGCGCCGCGTCGACCGTTCGCGTCAGCCTGCGTTCGAGCTTCCGCGCCTTACCGCCGATGTCCATGAGCAATGTTCCTCATCGCGCCAGGCCCAACGCCGACGCGGCCGCGATGATCTCGCCTGCCGCAGGCGCCGCGCCGGCGCCGCCGTAGCCAGCGTTCTCGAGAATGACGGCGACTGCCACACGATGCGCCGCGTCGCCGTACGGCGCGAAGCCGATGAACCACGAATGCGACGGCTTTCCGGTGACCTCGGCGGTTCCGGTCTTGCCCGCGATCGGCACTGGACTGTTTCGCAGACTGCGTCCGGTGCCCTCGAGCACGACGTCGCGCATGTAGCGCGCAAGCGTGTGCGCCGTGTCGAGCGGCACGAACGCGTGAGGGTGCGACAGCGGCGCGCTCGCGTCGATCCGCGTCTCGCGAATATTTCCGTCAGAGGCGACGGCCGCAGCGATGCGCGCCAGCCGCAGCGGCGAGGCCACAACCTCCCCCTGGCCGTATCCTACCTGCGGCAGGGTCTGCCGGATCCTCGCGATTGCGTTGTTTTTCGCGACGGGAATGTCGGCGCGCCCGGCGGCGTCGGCGAGCGCCTGAGGCCCGAGCCACACGGCCAGCTGCGCGAAGTACGCGTTGCACGACACGACGATCGCGCGGTGCATGTCCAGCGTCCCGTGCGGCACGGTATCCATCTCGTCGTCGCGAATCGGCCTCGAGTACCCGGCAATTCTGACGCCCACCCGGTTGTCGGGAAGGCGGCTGCACGTGAACGTCTTCGCGCTCGCGCCGGCGTCGCGGCCCAGCGCCGCGGCGGCAGTGATCAGCTTGAACGTCGATCCGGGCGGATACAGGCCGTATCGCGCACGATCGATCAGCGCTTCCTGATCCGCGGCATCGGGGGGCGGTGGTTGCCGGGCATCGAAATCGCCCGGCCAGGGGTAACTGACGCTTGCCAGCAGGTCGCCGGTGGCCGGATCGATCACCACGGCCGCCGCGTGGCCGCTCGCCGACTTGCGCGCGTATTCCGCGACAATGGACGCGACCCTCGCTTGGAGACGCGCGTCGATCGTCAGGCGCAGCTGTCGCTTCGCGTCCATCGCGGCTCTCACCGATGGGTGATCGGGCTCATAGCGATGCCGCAGCAAAGGAACCAGCGCGTGATAGTCACGGCGGAGCGCCGAGCCTTCGGATCCGTCCGGTTCGACCATGTTGACCACGGTCGCGTGATCGTCGAATCCGCGCAGCTTCGCCTCGGAATCGCGTTCGACGAACGAGCTGTTCGGCGCACTCCAGTTCCTGCGGGTACGCGCGTCGCCCAGAACGTGGAACGCGCGGGCACCCAGCGGATAGCACCGCTCGCCCTGCTTCGGACAGGCCGACGCAACCTGGACGCCCACTCGCGCGTACGCGCCCGCGGCTTTTCTCATCAGCTCCGCATCGTCGGTTGCGAGCGCCAGCCCGCTGCGATCGACGATGCTGCCCCGCGGGATACGGCGAGCCACGTCCAGGATGCGTGGATTCTCCTGATATCGGCGGAGGCCGTCCGCCTGCACGCCGAGGTACGGCCGCGACACGAGCGCATCCGCATTGACGACCTGGACGCGCATGGCGACAACGATCAATGCGGTCGCCGCGATGGCGATCGTCCCCGTCAGCCAACGGATTGGCTGTTTGAAGATGTCGAGATCCGCGGCGTCGTGGCTGTCGGAGCGAATCGCCGCCAAGAGTCCAAGCGCGGTGAAGTTCGCCGCCATCGCCGAACCGCCGTAGCTCAGAAACGGGGTGACGACGCCCGTGAGTGGAACGAGGCCCATGATGCCGCTCGCCATCAGGAGCACAGGCACCGCGACAAACAATGCGAGCATCGTCGCGAGGAAGAACCCGTAATCGGTCGACGCGTGCCGCGCAATCCGAAACGCGCGCCCGATGATCGCCGCGTACAACAGCGCAACCGAGACGAGGCCCACAAACCCAAGCTCCTCGCCGATCGATGGGAGCACCAGGTCGGTGTAGCCCGCGGGAATGTAACCGGTATCGCCGAGACCGGTTCCCGTTCCGAAGGTTCCACCTGTTGCCATCGCCCAGAGTGCGTGAGCGATCTGGCTTCCGCCGCGCGCATTGTTGTCCCAGGGGGACTGCCACATGCGAATCCGCTCGGCGAGCGTCGGGGAGACGCCGAGCCGATACCCCAGATAAAACCCCGCGGCGAGCAGCGCCGCTCCGACGAGCACCATCCCAATCCGGCCGCGCGCGATGCCATAGGCGGAAAGAAAGACGATCGAAAGCATCAGCGCCGGCCCGAGATCCTTCTGCAGGAAGAACAGCACGAGAGCAAGGCCGACGCCCGCGAACAACGGGACCGTGTAGCGCGGGCGCGGGAGGTGCAGCCAGCGCGGAACCGCGAAATGCCCGATCGCGTCGGCCCTCACGCCACGCAGCAATTCCCAGTTGCGCGCGAAGTAACCCGCGAGGAATAGCGCGAGCAGCAGGCGGATCGCTTCGATGGGCTGCACGGGGCCGAGATTGACCTTCGCGTGGCTGTCGCCGGGACCGCTGCCAAACGTCAACAGCACAACCGATAGAGCGAACGCGGCAACGAGCGGTGTATAGCTCAGCGTTCGAACGAACGTCGTACGCAGGTTGACGAGCGAGACAGCCGCGGCGGCAGCGAGGCCGAGAATCACGCCCTGTGCGTACCTGACGAAGAGCGCGGCGTCGCGAAGCGGGTCCACGCGGCTAATCATCGCGGCAAGCCCCACAGCGGTGAGCAGGTGGGCAGCCAGCAGCAAGACGCGGTCGCCTCTGAGCCCCTTGACGCGCCATGTCAGCGACACGGCATGGAACGCGACGACGTACAGGAGGCTCCACAGCACGAGCGACCAGCGAAGCTCGCCGCGCGGACGCACGATCAGTTCAGGTTTGATTTCCGCGAAGTCCGCCGACGTGAGGACTGCGATAGCCACCGGCGCCGGGCGGCCAGCAGCTGTCGCGCGCGCGCGCTCGTCGGCAAGCCTGGCACGCAGCGTCATCGCTCCCGCGGCGGAATCAATCGCTGAGGCGTCCACGCGTGCGCGGGCGAGCGCCCGCACGTCTTGTACGACACGGCGGCTGCCGTCGGCATTCAACAAGCTCTCGAAGAGCGCGCGCGCGGCGAGACGGCGGTCTGCCGCAGACGGGAAGACAACTTCGGCGACCGGCTCGAGGTCTGCTGGACTCGCGATCGTGTTCAGGTTCAGCCGGAGCCGCGGCGTCGCCGTGCGGCTTTCCACGGCGTTCGTCACACCCACGTAGGCCATGGCAACGAGGAACAGCGCGAAGCACGATGCGCCCACCAGCGCCACTTCCATGAGCTCGATCGCGCGCGGGGCACGCGGACGCGAGCGGGCCGCGTCTCTATCGGCTGCCGTCGTGTAGGTCAGCGCCATACCGCCGTCGCCGCTTCGTCTTTCGTCAGGCCGCGCTCGCCCACCCGCTCGTCTATCAATTCCAGCGCCCGCTGCGTCCGGCGGAGGTTCAACGGAACACCCGGGTAGGAGGGAATCCGCTCGTAGAGCTCCTGCGCCTGTTTGTAGGCGTCGGTGGCGCGTTGCAGGTATTCCGCTTCCTGCGGCATCTCAGCGTAGCGGCGTGCCGTCTGCCAGAGGGTATCGCCGCGAGCACGATATCCATCGGCGAGCTGCGCCGTCTCGCGGTCACCGGTGGTGTACCCCAGCTTCTGCGCCTGCTGAATCGCATCGGCCCCACGGTCGATGTCGTCGAGTCCGTAAATGAAGACACGCGCGAGGCCGAGGAACGGGTCCGGCCAGTCGTGGCGCAGCTCCGCCGCTTCGCGGAACGCCGCTACCGCATCGGTGAAGTGCTGGTTTGCGGCAGCCGTATGGTGGCGCGCCTTCTCCGCCTCGCCGTCGATGCGATGCAGGTGCCCTTCGCAGTATCGCAGCGAGGCGCGCAGCGAACGATTAGTCGGCGCGAGCACGAGCGCGCGCTGCAGGTTTTGCTGCGCGGTCTTCCACTGACGCTCACGGACCGTCGGCAGCGTGCTGCGGTAATTGGCAATGGCCTGTTCGGAGAGCCGTTCGACGCGGGACGCCAGCGTCCGCTCGAGGTTCTCCACGCCGAACCGCAAGTGGCTGTGCTTCGACAGATCGTCGTACTGCGTCCACATGTCTTCCATCGAATCGAGATCTCGCGTCCCGACCTCGGCCGCGACGCGATTGGCCTGGAACCCGATCGTCATCTCGTTCCAGACGAGGCCCAACGCCATCAGCAAGAGCAGGATGCGCATCGGATGACGGCGTCGAGCCTTGGCTTTCGCCGGCACGGGTGGCGGCGTCGATGCTGCAGTTGGCTGTGACCCTGCGGCAACGGGTTCGGGCGGCACCGGCATTGTTGCCGTCGCTGCCGCGGTCGTTTTCGTCGTGGCCGAAGGGTTGACAGTCCTGCGCGTGCGGTCGGGATCATCTTGCTCGGTTCGCGAGGTCCGTCGGGTGGGCGCTTCGTCGGCGAGCCGCCCGGGAAAACCGTTGATTGCGGCCACGGGTGTCTTTCCGGCGCTAGCGAGATCGAGATCCGACAGGACAGCGGCCGCCGATTCGTAGCGGTCCGCGAGGTCCGGCGCGAGCAGCCGAGACACGATGGCCTGCAGTTCAACGGGGCACGACGCGGGCAGGGGATGCCTCGAATAGCCCGCGCGGATCTGCTGCTCGAGACGACGGGTGTCGACCGCGTGGAATGGTGGTGCCCCCGTCAAGAGCTCGTAAAGAATCACCCCTAAAGCCACAGATCGGCATGCGCGTCGACCTCCGTCGACTCGAGCCGTTCGGGCGACAGGTACGGCATGCTCCCGAAATCGTTGCGGGTCACCTTGCGGCTCAGCGACAGCGCTTTCGCGATCCCGAAGTCGAGAACTTTGATATCGCCGTTTTCGGTAAGCCTCACGTTGCGCGGCTTGAGGTCGCCATGCACCAGCGACCAGAATTCGCGCCCGTCGATCACCGTCTTGAATCGGTGCGCCGAATCGAGGAAACGGCCGAGCGCCGACCCAATCCGCACGACTTCGCCCGGCGCGACCGGGCCGCGCGCGATGACGTCGGACAGGTTCTCGCCGTGCACGTACTCCATTGCGATGAAGTAGTAGGGCGGCTGGTCGCCGTCCTCGTACACGCGCGGCACCAGTCCGCACGCCTCCGCCAGCCGCGCCTGCAGCTTCGTGCCCCAGCGCTCGGCGTCCAGCACCTCGCGTCCCTCGCGGTCGGCTGCCATCGAGACGAGCTTGAGCGCGACTTCACGGTTGTGTCGCGTGTCCTCGGCCAGAAACACGGTCGCCATCCCGCCGTGACCAATTTCGCGGATGATGCGGTACGCGCCGACGTCACGAAAGACCGTCGTCATCGGCGGCCTCTTCCCTCGCGACCTGAACTTCCTTCGCGCCGCGGCGGCTGCGTCTCGGCCGGGTAGATGAACCAGTTGTCCTGGGCGAGCGTCGGAAACGCCGAGGGCGACGGAATCGTCACGGCGTCCGGCCGCAGGTTGTTGAACGTGTTCGCGGTGATGGAGGGGTGTGCATCCGGCTCGATGACGAGCATTCCCGGCGCACGTTCGGATGTCGCGTTCCTTTCGAACGCGTTGTGCGCAATCCGCGGCGAGCTGCCGTGCCGCACGACGATGGCGGACCCGGGGTTGTCGTGAAAAAGACCCGCAGTGATCGAGCCCCCGCTGGCCCCGATGTACTCGACGGCCGCCCGGTGCGCGCCGCTGATCTCGAGATCGTTCAAGATGACGGTCGCATTCCGCACGAGGACGCCCGTTCCGAGCGGCGTCGCGGCGTCGCCGATGATCCGGAACCCCGAAAGCGTCGAGTCCGTGACGTCGAACGCGACGATCGCCGGATCGGCCTCGGACGCACCGCCCGGCAGCCGGATAGATGCGCCGCGGGGCACCCGGCTCACGACGCGAACGCCGGATTTCAACGCCAGCCGCTCGCGGTACTCGCCCGGCTCGACCACGACTTCCGAAC
>JBKPTT010000042.1:0-5088 GCA_046735635.1 Acidobacteriota bacterium
CGCATCTCCATGTAGGCGGTCGTCGGAGTCTGGGGCCGCCAGGTACGCGGATCGAAGCGGTCGCCTTCGAACTTGCCGATCGACGGCCGTTCGACGTAATTGACCGTCTGCCACGGGCTCAGCGCGAAGCCGAACGAGAACAAGCGCTTCATCGTGGTGTCCGCCTGGTAGAAATGCTCCCAGCTCAGATCCCACTCGTGCAGGTCGTTGTTCATACCGAACGTCGATCCGACGTCCTGGAGCCAGTGCTTCACGATGCCGCGTCCGTTTTCGGTAACGAGCGTGTCGAGGGTGTTGCGCGCCTTGAGATCGGTAAGATTCGTCCACGCTCCAAAGACGCGGAGCGCCCGCAGCTCGCGGCGATGCTCGTGCGGCACGATGTCGTTCGGATCGTCGGGGCGCGTGCCCGCGTAACGGAAGTCGCCGAGAATCTTGCCCGGCAGCAGCCGGCCGGCAATCACTCGGTACGTGCCATCCGGCTTGCGGGCGACCTCGCCGAGGAGTTCGGCGACGTCATCGTGTGTGAATGGCGTACGTTTGCCGTTCGGACGCCGGATGGTCGCCTTCGGATCGAAGTCGATTTTCTTCGGATCAAATGTGGTCAGGAACGACTCGACCTGGTTGTACCCGAGCGCCCAGAAGAACTTCGTCCCCATGATCACGGCCGCGGTGGCCGCTTCGGGGTAGTACGGCGGATCGAACTCGAGGAACCATGTCTCGCCTTTGGCGTCGCGGGCCGTGACGCCAGGATGAACACCGGCGCTCTTTTCTCTGATGATGGTCCAGCGCGTCGGATCCGGCGGAGCACCCACGTTCGGGCCGCGGACGATCTCGTCGATTGTAAGCGTCTTCGTCCCGATACGGTTCGTGAACCAGCTCGAGTCCGGCACTTCGTCGATCGTGTTGAGATTCTGTGCGCGCAGTCCGGATGGCTTGTATCCCGGCTGAACGAACAGGTTATAGACCATTTCGTACAGGTCTCCGATTTCGGAGAACTCGGCGTGCGAGGCGTCCTGCGACTCCGGCTCGCGCGCGATCGGATCGTCGCGGTAGAAGTGTGGGGCAGTTGCAGACCCGCTGAACGCCGTCGTCAACGCGAGTGTCAGACCGATCAGGATGGTCGTGCGCATGGCCATGTTCCTCAGAAGACGGGAGACGTCGCAAAGACGAGGGTCGTCCCCTCGCGGCTCCTGGCGACGTCGATCCGAAGGACCGTCGACAACGGCGTGTGAAAACGCGCGCCGAACCCGAAGTCAGTCTTCAGATGATTGAGATCGAGATCTCCCGTACGGGCCGCGACCTGACCGGCGTCGTAGAACACGGCTGTGTCGAAGAACCGATTGACCATGATGCGCCACTCGCCCTGCAGGAGCAGACTGTTCCGATCGCGATACCGCCAGCTGGAGAAGCCGCGCAGATTCGATCCGCCACCGAGCGACGGCAGCATGAAGAACGGAACCTCCTGGTCCGACTTGCGCCAGGTCGTCTCGGCGAGGCCGTGAAGCGAGATGACCCAGCTTTCGCGCAATATTGGAATGTGCTGGATCGCTTCGTAGTCGACCTGGCGGAAACCGAACCGGTCGTCACGATCGGTATAATCGCGGCCCGTCACACCGTAGAACCCGCCCCGTCGCGCGTATTCCGAGGCAGGTCTCCAGTCGAAGCCCACCGTCGCCTGCGTGTGCAGGTACGTCGTGGTCGTGCCCAGACCCGGGAGCGTCGCGGGTGTGTAGACCTCCTCGACTGAGGGAAAACTGCCGGTTCCGGATTTCAGCGCCCATCGGGATAATTCGAAGCCACCGCGCAGCGTGAGCAGCCGTCGCGTCGGCCGCACCGTGAGAAGAGCCGATCCGTGCGGCTGCTCGAATCCATAGTTCGCACGATTGGCACTGGAGCTGTCGATGCCGTATCCGTAGAAGGCGACCTGCGTTGCGTCTCGCCAGCCACCCAGAAGCGCCAGCGCTGCACGACGGTGGAACAGCCGGGGAGCTCCGAACTCCACTTCCGCCCGTTTGTACGATCTGATGCTGTAGCTGCCGCGGATGTCCACGTAGTTGTACGAACTCACGTGGTACATGTATCCGAGGCCTGCCGCGAACCCGCCGCCCTTGTATGCGTTTTGGATGTACGGATGCCACGTTTGGATGGGATAGACGAACGTCTCCTCCGCTCTGTTCATGAGGCGCTCACCCGGCGTGGGCGCGTACGGCTTCAGCTCCTTCGCTTTGGTGGCTTGCGCCTGTTCGATCGCCGCCTGGCGGCTCTCCGTTTCAGACGCCTGCGCGAATACCGGTTCCGCAGCCGCGCTCAGCAACGTCGCGCACGTACATATCTGGAAGATGCGAACAACGCGCATTCGTGTGTACCCCCTGTGTCCTGGTCGACGGCGCCGATTCAGGTCCGCGATGTTGTGTGAACGTGATGCCTTGCGCGGTGCGGCGTCGATGGCGGCTGCAGACCATCCGCGCTTGGCCCTCCCATGCGCAGCAGTCAGTGTCGTGCTTTTTTAGACACAACTCGCCGCCGCAATCAAGGTCATCGAAGCGGCGAGGATTAATCGGGAGTTACGAAGCAGGACGCCGACGGGGTTCTACGCCGTCAGCGTCCGTCAGGGCTATTTCGTTGAGCCTGGCCCCGTGGTTTTTGCGGCCAGCGTGTAATCCCCTTCGACCTCGACGTCGCCGCCGCCGTCAGCCGCGAGAGTCCCCTTGTAGGTGCCCCCGCCCTTGATCCCTTTCAGTTTGCCGGTGCCGCTCACGAAGGTCCATTTCCCCGTGAGAGAGCCCGTCTTGTCCTTGGCCATCGTCGCCGCGCCGCTGAAATGCACGGTGTAGGTGTCACCATTGTCCATCGTCGCGGTGTGATACCCGTTGTCACGCGCGGTGGCGCCGGTGACCTCGCCGGTGGCGACGTCCTGCGCGGACTTCACCTTCAGCCCGGCAATTTCCCCTCCCTGCCACGTGCACGCCGCCTTGCGCGCCGTCAGCACATGGCCGGGTTGATCGCCGACCTCGATTGCGTACTCCGGGTCGCCCTTCGCGCAGTGGACTTTGCCCGTGAGCTTGGTTTGCGCGCTGGCCGATGCCGCTATCGAAAGCGCCATCAGCAGCAACAAGGCATGTTTCTGCATCACTCCTCCGTTCATGTTCCGGTTCGTGCGCCCCTCAGTTTCGAATGAGCGAGCACCTTACCGTTGAGCTTATTGACATGTCAAACGAGATCTCGACCTCTCTCGCGCGCTCCACCTCGCCTGGGCCTTCGGCCGGCGACCCAGCCGCAGAGTCTCCGCGTGACGTAGGAGGTGAGATGCCGCACTCTCCATCGCGGGGGGGTGCAGTGCCTACACAAGCGGCGTCGCGATGGCGGGCAACACGTCCCCCTGAGCCATGCGCACCGGATTGCGCAGCGGACGTCCGAAGCCGGTGAACGCCACCTCCATGACGTCGCCGTCGGCGAGCCGGATGCCGTCGCCGAAGCTCAATGCGCACGCGCCGAAATAGTGGACGTGGACGTCGCCGGGACGGCGATGCGAGTCGAACTTGAAGTGATGGTGCTCGATGTTCCGCAGGCTGTGGCTCATCTCCCGCTCGCCGGTCACGATGTCCTTCGACCACAGAGTTGAACGCTGACGCGTGATGGTGACCCTACCACGCACCGAGTCGAACGCCGGATCGACGATCAGTTCCGGCCCGATCGCGCACGTGCGCAGCTTCGAGCCGGCGAGATTGAGGTAGTTCTTCCGCTCGAACACGTGATCCGAGAACTCGTTGCCGATCGCCATGCCGGCGCGGTACGGTGTGCCGTCGGCGCCGATTACGTAGATGCCTGCGATCTCCGCTTCCTCACCACCGTCCTCGGCGAACGAGGGGATCTCGAGCGGCTCTCCGTGTGCGCGCAGGATCGTGCCGTTGCCCTTGTAAAACCACTCCGGCGCGGCTCCGATGTCACCGGGCGCCGGCTTGCCGTGCGCGAGACCGAGTCGGAACATCCTCATGCTGTCGGTCAGCTCGGATTCAACGGCTTCGTGCATTTGCTGGCGTTGCGCGGCGCTTCCGAGATGCGTGAGCCCTGTCCCGCTCACGAGGCAACGTCCTGGTTCGTGCGGGTGATCGACCGGCGTCAGCAGCCGCCACTCGGATTGCCCGGTATAGATTGGGTCGTATTCGAGGCTCTCGCCGATCGCGCACCTCCGGATGATAGCGGCGACGCGTTCGCGGGAGGCAATCGCGGCCTGCGCCAGATCGAAGACCGACGTGAAGCCGTCGAGCACGTGCAGGCGCGGTTCGTCGCACAGCGCGACCGCGCGTGCGTTGCCGCGGCGGATCTGGACGAGTCGCGTCATCGCTCTCGAGGGCACCCATGGTATTACATGGCGCCAATACTCATGGGGACGCGATGGCGGGTGGCGGTGCTCGTCGGCGCGGCGATTGCGATCAGTTATCTCGATCGTCAGGCGCTGCCGGTCGCGGTGAAAGCGATCGAGGCTGACATTCCCCTCACCAACACGCAGTTCGGCGGGCTGACGTCCGTGTTTCTGCTGGCATACGCGCTGATGTACGCCGGCGGAGGCGTGGTCGTCGATCGGCTGGGCACGCGGCGCGGTCTGCTGACGATCATGCTGTTCTGGTCGCTCGCCTGTGCGAGCCACAGTCTTGCGAGCGGGTTCGGCATGCTTGCCGTCAGCCGCTTCCTGCTCGGCATGGGCGAGGGAGGCGGATTCCCTGCCGCGACGAAGGCGATCGCGGAATGGTTTCCGGTTGCGGAGCGCGCGACGGCCATGGGTATTGTGAACGCGGGGACCGCCGTCGGAGCCGTCGTGGCGCCACCCGCGATTGCGGCCATCCTGCTGCACGCGAGCTGGCGCTGGGTGTTCGTCGGCTGCGGTGCCGCCGGACTCGTCTGGGCAGCGATTTGGGCGCGCATGTATGCGCCCGCTGCCGATTCCTCCACGGCGACGAGCGCGACGGGCACGCGCTGGTCGCGGCTGCTCTCGTACCGCCAGGTCTGGGGCCTGGTCGCGGCGAAGTTCCTCACCGACGCGGCGTGGTTCTTCTACATCTCGTGGCTCCCCAAGTACCTCTATGACGC
>JBKPTT010000043.1:0-11201 GCA_046735635.1 Acidobacteriota bacterium
GGTGCTGTACGTCCGCGAAGGGCGAGACGGTCACCCGCGCGGGTTATTGGATCCGAACGTCATGAGCCGGGGGGGACCGCCAGTCTCGTTGACGGCGATCGAGGTGAGCACTGGCGGCTCGCTGCTCGCTTACGCATTGTCGAAGAGCGGCAGCGACCGCCAGGACATCTTCGTCAGAGAAGTCGCCACCGGCATCGATCGGCCGGATCGCCTGCAGTGGGTGAAGTTCGCCAGCCTCGCGTGGGTGGGCGACGACAGCGGTTTCTTCTACACCCGCTTTCCCGAACCGGGGAGCGTCGCCGCGGGAGACGAGCACTACTTCAACGCCGTCTTCTACCATCGGCTCGGCGATCCACAGGACGCGGACGTTCTCGTCTTCGACAGGCCCGACCAGCGGGAGACCGTCTTCGACATTGCGGTCAGCGACGACGACCGGTGGGTCGTCGTTACAGCGCTGCAAGGGTCGAGCGATCGCAGCGAGGTGTACCTGATCGATCGCCGCGACCCAGGGCGGAAGCCATTCCCGGTGTTCACCGGTTTCGATGCCGCGTACGCGTTCGTCGAATCCGGGGATGGCCGACTCTTCTTTCGCACCGATCTGAATGCGCCGCGCGGCCGGATCATCTCCATCGATCCAGCCGATCCCGCAGCTCCGTCCCTGACCATCGTGGCGGAGACAGGTGACAAGCTGGCGAGCGCGTCAATCGTTCACGGCACGCTCGTCATCTCGTATCTGCACGATGCCAGCGACAAGGTTGCGTTGTTCGACCTCTTCGGGGCACCGGCCGGCCGAATCGAATTGCCCGCGCTGGGATCGGTGACGGCCATCGAAGGAGAGCCGCAGGATACCGAGATGTTCCTGGGATTCACGTCGTTCGTGCAGCCGTCCTCGAATTACCGGTACGACTTCGGCGCCGCGCGTCTGGAAGCATACGGCGAGCGCCACCTGCCGATCGACCCGCTCGACTACGAGACGACGCAGGTCTGGTACCCGTCGAAGGACGGCACGCGCGTCTCGATGTTCCTCGTGCATCGTCGGGGACTCTCGCGTGACGGCAATCGCCCCGTGCTCTTGACCGGCTACGGCGGGTTCAACATCAACCTGACGCCCGCGTTCGATCCGGCGAACTTCGTGCTGCTCGACGCCGGCGGCGTCTTCGCGGTGCCCAACCTGCGCGGAGGCGGCGAGTACGGCGAAGCGTGGCACGAGGGAGGCATGGTCGAACGCAAGCAGAACGTGTTCGACGACTTCATTGCGGCAGCGGAGTGGTTGATTGGAAACGGATATACGAGGGCGAGCCGCCTGGCCATCGAAGGCGGCAGCAACGGCGGACTCCTCGTTGCCGCCGCGATGGTGCAGCGCCCGGAGCTCTTCGGCGCAGTCGTCTGCCGCGTCCCGGTGGCGGATATGCTGCGCTACCACCGTTTCACGGTCGGACGGTTCTGGATTTCCGAGTACGGATGCGCGGACGATCCCGCGCAGTTCCCGTACCTGCTCGCGTACTCGCCGCTGCACAACGTCCGCGATGGCGTGGACTATCCGCCGGTTCTGATTACGACGGCCGATACCGACGACCGCGTGTCGCCAGGGATGGCGAAGAAGTTTGCGGCCCGCCTTCAGGCCGCCGACCATACCGCACTCGCCCTCATCCGCGTCGAGACGAAGGCGGGGCATGGCGCCGGCAAGCCCGTGTCGAAGATGATCGAAGAAGATGCGGACATCTTCGCCTTCGTCTTCCGACACCTTGGCATCGGAGCATAGCGGGATCAATCAACGGCACTCGCGGTCAAGATCAAAAAGGAGGAAGGTCCTCTTGTTTGGTGTCAGCGACTGTCGTGCGGAGAGACTCAGCGCTGGATCCGCGCCGAGCCGCCCTTCGCGAACGCCCGGACCTGCTCCACCGTCGCCATGGTCGTATCGCCGGGAAATGTGGCGATCAGCGCGCCGTGAGCCCAACCGAGGCGTACGGATTCCTCCGGCGACTCGCCGCTCAGCATGCCGTAGAACAGACCTGCCGCGAAGCCATCGCCGCCCCCGACGCGGTCGTACACGTCGATGTCGCAGCTCGGCGCCACGAACGTTTCTCCGCCAATCCATGCGACCGCACTCCAGGTGTGCCTCGTCGTCGAGTGCACTTCGCGCAGCGTGGTCGCGACGACCCGGATCTGCGGATATTTGTCGGTGACCCGGCCGATCATGCCGAAGAACGTGCTCGGATCGAGAGCGGACGCCGCCGCCACTTCGGGTCCGGCTATGCCCAAACCTTTCTGCAGATCTTCCTCGTTCCCGACCAGGACGTCGACGTGCTTGACGATGCGGCCGAGCACCTCGACGGCGCGCTTCGCGCCCCCCGACGGACCCCACAACTTCTCGCGGTAATTGAGATCGAACGACGTCACGGCGCCATGCTTCTTCGCCGCCGCCATCGCTTCGATGATCAGCTCCGACGTCGTGGACGATAGCGAAGCAAAGATCCCGCCGCTGTGGAACCAGCGGACGCCCGCTCCAAAGATGGCGTTCCAATCGAAGTCGCCCGGTTTGAGCTGTGCCGCCGCTTCGTTGCTGCGGTTATAGAAAACGATGGGAGCTCGCACACCGTGGCCGCGATCGCTGTACACCGCCGCCATGTTTGGACCCCATGCGCCGTCGTGCTTGAACATCTTGTAGAAGGGGGTGACGCCCATTGCCCGAACGCGGCCGGCGATCAAGTCGCCAATCGGGTAGTCCACCATGGCGCTGGCGATGCCGGTCCGAAGCCCGAAGCAGTCGGACAGGTTGGCTGCCGTGTTGAACTCGCCGCCGCTGACATGAATCGTGCAGGTCTGCGCCTTGCGGAACGGGACGACGCCGGGATCGAGACGATGAACCATGGCGCCAAGCGCCAGGAAATCGAGATTGCCGTTGTCAGGAATGCTGAGTGCGTTCTGCATAATCCTCGAACGCTATAAGTGCAGCCGAGGCGTGTCAAGCGTCGCGAACGCGCGACCTTTGCATTTCGCCGGTCACGTTGCCAAGATCTGCGTCATGGCGATCCGCAAGCTGGTAGTCAGCTGGTTGTGTGCATTCGTTGCGCTTCTGCTGCTCCTTTCCGAATCCGGCGCAGCGTCGGTGACAGCGGAGACCGCCGAATGGGTCGCGCGCCAGGCCGACAACCGCGAGGTCGGCCGGGATGGCCGGTTCGACCTCAAAATGCGGCTTTTCGACCGCCAGCAGCGCGTCCGCGAACGCGACCTCACAATTCTGACGATGCGTCCGCCGCAGCCGGCTGGCGGGATTGCCGCCGGATCGGCGGATCGTGTGCTGATTCGTTTCACGTACCCGAACGACATCAAGGGCACCGCGTTTCTCGTCTGGGAGCATCCGGATGCCGAGGACGAACGCTTTCTGTACCTCCCCGCCCTTGGGCGGGTCCGCCGCATAGCCGGCGCCGAAGCGCAGGACAGCTTCGTCGGCAGCGACTTCGCCTACGAAGACATCAGCGGACGCGAAATCAACGACTACACCTACAGCTGGGTCGAGCAGGATGCGAACTGGAACTCGCCAGACGGCCAACGGATTCCCGCCTATCGGATCGAATCGCGCGCGAAAAACGCGCAAGCCCGCTTCCCGCGAATCGTCTCGACAATCCGGAAGGACAATTTCGTAGTCGTGCACGCCGACATCCACAATCGGCGGAACGAACTGCAGAAAATCTACGACGTGCGCCGGCTCGACCTGGTCCAATCGATCTGGACGCTATCCGAAATCGTCATGACGAATGCGGCGGAGAAGACGCACACCGAGCTCGTCTTGAAATCCGTCCGCTACAACACCGGACTCACGGAAGCGGATTTCAGCCGGAGAGAGCTGGAGCGGAAGTAGAACTATTTGAAAATGCCTTTCAATTTCTTCCCCAGCCCCGAAAAGAACCCTTCGATCGTCCGCCTGACGCGCTGCTTGACGGTTCCACGATGAATCGGGCACAGACGCGATGGGACATCGTCGTCCTCCTTGAAGTACTCGATGTAGGTCGGGCACCCTTCGACGGGCTTCAAATACGAGACGTCGCACAGCTCCACTTCCCGGAGGCCGGAGGGCTGTTCGAATTCCGTGGGAGGGCGACGTTGCGCCGCGCGGCGCATGAAATCCACCCAGTTAGGCAGCGCCTACCGCGAACCGTACGCCTCGCGTCCGATCGTCCGCGGCTGGTCGTAGCCGACCCACACGCCCGCGACGATCGACGATGAGAAGCCCACGAACCAGGCATCTTTGAAATCGTTTGTCGTGCCCGTCTTTCCTCCGGACGGAAAGCGAATGCCCGCGCTCCGCGCGGCGGAGGCGGTTCCGCGGTTGATGACGTCCTGGAGCATCGACACCATCTGGAACGCGCTCTGAGGCGAGATGACGCGCTCGGTATTGGGCGGGTCGTCGTAGGCGGTGCCGCCGTCGGCATCGATGACGCGGATCATTCCGCGGGGATGCACCGCGAACCCGCCGTTCGGGAACATCGCAAACGCCGCCGTCAGATCGAGCGGCGTCACCTCGCCCGTCCCGAGCGACAGCGACGGCACATCGGGCAGGTCGCGCAATCCGGCACTCGACGCGAGACGCAGCACCGGCCGCGATCCGACCTTTTGCTGCAGCAGCGTCGCCGCACGGTTGTTCGACTCGAGGAGCGCGGCGCGCAGCGTGAGCGCGTCGGGGACTTCTCCGAGCGCGTTCCGCGGCGTCCACTCCTCGGGCCCCTGAGGCTGGATGCTCGCCAACCCGTCGAGCACCGACACCGGCGAGTAGCCGTGCTCGAGCGCCGCGGCATACAGCAGCGGCTTGAACGCCGAGCCGGGCTGACGGCGGCTCCGTACGGCGCGATTGAACTGCGATTGCCGGAAATCGCGTCCGCCGACCATCGCGAGGATGTCACCCGTCCTCGGATCGAGCACCACGAGCGCGGCCTGCAGGTCCGGCGCGTTGAATCGCCGAAGTCCGTCCTCGACAGCCCGCTCGGCGGCTTCCTGCATCTCGGGGATGAAGCTGGTGCGCACCTCCCAATCGGGCGGGTGGTCGCCCCCGAACTCATCGCGGAACTGCTGCCTGAGGAACTCTTTGGCGTACCCGCCTCGCGCTTCCACGGCGTTCGGATACGCGTTGATTCGGATGCGCGTCGCACGAGCGGCGCGCTCCTGCGTCTCGTTGATGAAGCCCTCCTCGCGCATCCGCGCGAGGACGACGTGGCTGCGGGAGAGTGCGCCGTCGAGATTGGTCCAGGGCGACAGCGTCGACGGCGCACGCGCGAGACCCGCAATGAGCGCGCACTCGGCGAGATTCAGGCTCTTGGCCGGCCGCCCGAACAGGTGGCGCGACATCGTCTCAACGCCGTAGACGCCCGCGCTCAGGTAGATCCGATTGAGGTACAGCTCGAGAATCTGCGATTTCGAGAGTTCGGAGTCGATGAGGAGCGCGATGCCCATCTCCCGGATCTTTCGCCCGTACGACTTCTTGTTCGAAAGAAACAGCGTGCGCGCGAGCTGCTGGGTCAGCGTGCTGCCGCCTTCGACGGCCTGCGAGGATCGCAGGTCGCGGACGATCGCGCGTCCGAGCGCGATGGGATCGACTCCTTGATGCCGGTAGAAGCGGTGATCCTCGATCGCGATGAACGCATGCTGGAGGTCGGGTGGAATATCCGACAGCGGCACGTCGAACCTGTGCTCGTCCATCCGGAACCAGCGCGATCCGTCTGCGGCCAGGAACCAGGTATCGCCGACGCCGCGCCGCAGCTTGTGTACGGCCCAGGCCTGGCGCACGGTCCAGGTGAACGACAGCGCGACGAGAACGACAAGGAGGCTGAAGATCAGCGTGGCGACGCGATCGCGGGTACCGGCGGGGAACTTCACGGGCGCGTCCGCCGCGCGTTCAGGACGAGCGAGAGCACGACGTAATAGGCGGGAAAGAACAATGAGACGACGATCAGCCCAGCCGGCACATCAGGCAGCATCAGGATCATGAGGAGCACAACGGCGCCCCAGGCGGCGCAGAGTGCAATGGTGAGGCCGCGGAGCACGGGGGTGCGCGTCGGGTACACATACTTGATTCTGACGAAAACCAGCGCGCTCAGCACCAGAAGCACCGCCGCGTTGGCCGCATGGGACAGCCGCGCCATGTACAGGTAGAGCGCGACGACGTTCCAGTAGGATGGGAACCCGGTGAAAAAATGGTCTTCGGTCTTGGCGTCCGTCGACGCGAAGCCGTAGGCACTGCTGAGCAGAACCGCGCAGACCACGATGCCCGCCCACTGCGGCGGCAGCGTGCCGGCACGGTACAACAGCAGCGCTGGAACGAACACGAATGTGAGGTAATCGACGATATCGTCGAGTCGACCCCCGTCGAAAGCGGGCGTGAGCTCCTTCACGCGCGCCCATCGTGCGAAAAACCCGTCGGTTCCGTCGATAGCCGTAGCCCCAACCATGAGCACGAACGCGGTCCGGTATTGACCCGCGAATACAGCCGATGTCATGGCGAACGCCGCTACCGCCCCGAGAGCGGTGTACGCGTGAACGGCCCACGCGAAGAACGGTTGAGGTCGAATTTTCTGCGCTTCCTTCATCTACATGTCATTTACAGGCGGACATTCCGCGTTGTAAACTAGTGTGACTCCACACCCCAGCGGAGTTCTCTTTTTCACAATCTCTAAGTCTGCCGCCTCCCGACTGGCGGAACTGGTCGCACGTAATTGGTGCGCACGCTCTTCAACCAGATCGCGGCAGCCCTTACGCGAAACGGATGTAACTCGTGCTGCCACCGCGCTTTCGCCGCCCACGGTTCCTCATGGTCGCCGCCCTCATGGTCGTCGCGCTGACGGCCGTGCCGACAAGCATCTACATGATCCGGCGCGCACCGGTGCCTCCCCCCCTCGCGTTCTCGGAATTTCTGAAGCTTGCCGACAAAGGCGACGTCACTCGAGTCACCTTCGATGAACGATCGATTGACGTCGTGCTTCGCGACGGACGCACGCTCCAGACCGTCGCCCCCCCGGAGTTCCTCGCCGCCAATTCCACCTTTATCACCGACCTCGTCAACCGCAACGTTCGTGTCGAGGTGAACCCGCTCGCCGATCCGCAGTCGCTGAGCTACGGGATGATGTTCACGATCGCGGCGTTTTTCGGCTTGATCTGCTTCACGGTTTATCGCACGACTGCCGGACGCATCCCCAATTCCGGGCGCGCGCGGATCGCGGAACGCGGCGCCACCGTGATCACGTTTCAGGACGTGGCGGGCGTGGACGAGGCGAAGGATGAAGTGAAAGAGATCGTCGATTTCCTTCGCAGCCCGGATCGGTTTGCAGCGATTGGCGGACACATTCCGAAGGGCGTGCTGCTCGTCGGACCTCCGGGAACCGGCAAGACCCTGCTGGCGCGATCGATTGCGGGCGAGGCGGGGGTTCCGTTCCTCTTTGCGAGCGGCTCGGACTTCGTGGAAATGTACGCGGGCGTCGGCGCCGCGCGCGTGCGGCGTCTCTTCAAGGACGCCGGCAAACACAAGTCCTGCATCGTCTTCATCGACGAGCTGGACGCGGTCGGCCGGAGCCGCGGGGGAAACTCGCTCAGCCACGAGGAACGCGAGCAGACGCTCAACCAGCTCCTCGTCGAGATGGACGGTTTCGAGAACCATGCGGGGATCGTGGTCATCGCGGCTACCAACCGGCAGGACATTCTGGATCCGGCGCTGCTCCGGCCCGGCCGCTTCGATCGCCAGGTGACGGTCGGAAATCCGGATCTGAAGGGCCGCGAAGCGATTCTGCGGGTGCACGCCCGCAAGGTATCGATCGATCCCGGCGTGAACCTGCGCTCGATCGCTCGCGGCACCCCCGGTTTCTCCGGAGCGGACCTGGCGAACGTGATCAACGAAGCGGCTCTCTTCGCGGCGCGCTGCGGGCGGACGATGGTCACCGACATCGATCTGAATGAAGCGCGTGACAAGGTGCTGATGGGTGTCGAGCGGCGCTCGATGGCACTGAGCGACGCAGACCGCGTGAACTGTGCCTACCACGAAGCAGGGCATGCGCTGGTCGCCGCCCTCATGCCCAACGCGGATCCTCTCCACAAGGTCACGATCATCCCGCGCGGCCGGGCCATGGGCGTGACGATGCAGTTGCCGGAGCAGGACCGCCATACGTATACGAAGGACTACCTGGAGACCCAGGTCGCCGTGCTGATGGGTGGCCGAGTTGCCGAAGAGCTGTTCATGAACCACATGACGAGCGGCGCGTCGAATGACATCGAGCGCGCCACCGACATCGCCCAGCACATGGTGTGCGAATGGGGCATGTCAGACCTCGGTCCGCTCGCCTTCCGTAAGCCCGGGAACGCATACGAGTCCGATCGTGCTCACGTCGTCAGCGAAGCGACCGCGCAGCGAGTGGACGACGCAATCCGGAAGGTCGTGATGAACGCCTACGATCAGGCGCGATGGCTCGTCGAACGGAACCGGGAGCCGATGCGCGTGCTCGCCGAGGCGCTGCTCGAGCAGGAGTCGCTGGAAGCGGACGAGATCAAGGCACTGCTCGAGCGGTCGGGCGCGCGCCTGCACTGAGTAACAGGCGGGGCTTGGAAGCGCCGCCCTACATCCGGCTGCCCGGCCGCGGTTAAGATCGTCGCAGCATGATCGAAACCGCGGGCCTCTGGCGCGAGTACGGGGGCAACGTCGCCCTCCATCCACTCACGCTGCGGGTCGAGCCCGGCGAAATTCTGGGCTTTCTTGGCCCGAATGGCGCCGGCAAATCCACGACCGTCAAGCTGCTCACCGGCATGATCAAGCCTTCGGGCGGGAACGCTCGCGTCGCGGGGTTCGATGTCGCGTTGCAGCCGCTCGAGGTCAAGAAGCGTATCGGCTACGTTCCCGAGTCGGCGGCGCTTTACGAGTCGCTGACCGCCCGCGAATTCCTCGACGTCATCGCATCGCTTCATCACGAATCGAGCCGCGGCGCGCGGCAGCGGATAGACGAGCTGCTCGATCGGTTCGACCTTGCCGCGGCCAAGGATCAGCGGCTGAGCGAATTCTCCAAAGGCATGAAACAGAAGGTGGTCATCGCATCCGCGCTGATGCACCGGCCGGAGGTGCTGTTCCTCGACGAACCTCTCACGGGATTGGATGCAAACGCTGCGCTCGTCGTCAAGGCGCTGATGCGATCGCTTGCCGGCCAGGGGCGAACCATCTTTTTCTGCTCCCACGTCCTGGAAGTCGTCGAACGTGTCTGCTCGCGAATCGTGATTATCAACAAGGGGCGCGTGATCGCGGACGGCACGCCGTCGCACATCGCGGCTCAGGGGAATGCGCCGTCGCTCGAGGCGGCATTCGTCGCGCTCACTGGCGCGCGGGACACGAGCCAGGTCACGCACGAGCTCCTCGACGCTCTCGAGCGCTGATGCTCGATCGCCTGCTCGCCGCGCTCGGCGTCGACGGGGTTCAGTGGCGGGCACTCGTCCGGGTGTACCTGCGGATGGATTTCCGCGGCGCCGGAGGCGCAACCGCCTCCAAGGCGCGCACGCGCCGAAGCTATCCGTTGGCGGGCGTCGCGTTCATCATGCTCCTCGGCGGCGCCACGTTCGCGGCGCTCGTCATCCGACTGCCGGACATCCAGGTGTCGGCCACGCTGCTGACGACGTATGGGGCGATCAATACCGTGATGATCCTGCTCGTGGACTTCACGGGCCTCGTCATCTCCCCCGACGATTACATCATTCTCGGCGCGCGTCCCATCTCGTCGCGGACGTACTTCGCCGCTCGGATGGGTGCGGTGCTCGCCTACATCACGGCTCTGGCGACGGCGCTCGCGATCATCCCGTCGCTCGCTTATGCGCTCTGGTGGCATCTCGGGATCGCCGGTGTGGTCGCGACGCTCGCGGCCGTGGTTCTGTGCGACGTGTCCGCCGCGGTGCTCATCGTCGCCACCTATGCCGCGCTGATGACCGTCGTGCATCCGAACCGGCTCCGGCGCGTGTTTTCGTACCTCCAGCTCGGGCTCATGATGAGCTTTTACTTCGCGTACTACCTCGCGATGCAGGGGTTTCGAGACTCGTTCCTGACGAACATCAGCTTCGACGATCGCGGCTGGCTGTGGATCAACCCCGCTGCGTGGTTCGCTGCGTTCGTGCGCGTCACTGCCGGCGGCGCACCGCCCGCCGTGTGGATCGCCGCAGCCGCCGCGGCCGCGCTGACGGTGTTGTGCGTTCCGCTCGCCTCGGGACGGCTGTCGTTGGAGTACGCCCAGCGCCTTGGCGAGACCATCGCGCAAGCCGAACCCGGCTCGAAGCGTGGGGGGTTGCCTGTGCCCGGATTCCGTCGGGCCGAGTCGCGCGCCGTGGCCCTCCTCATTGCCGCGCAATTCCGCTTCGATCAGAAGTTCCGAATGGCGATTCTCGGGATCGTGCCGCTCATCTTCTTCTATCTGCTGCTCGGCCTGCGCCAGGGGGCGCTCATCGACCCCTTCACCGCGGGGATGCGCAGCGCCGCCGGCGCACCCGTGTACATGGCGGTCGTGTTCATGCCGATGACGCTTCAAGCCTCCCTGCAGTACAGCGACGCTTGGCGCGCCGCTTGGATCTTTTTCGCCACGCCAGCGTCCGCGGCGCGGCTGATCATCGCCGCAAAGAATCTGGTGGCCGTGTGGTTCTTGGGGGGCTATCTGCTGCTGCTCGCCGGCATCTGGAGCTTCTACTTCGATCGCGTGTGGCACGCGTTCCTGCACGCGGCCATCATCGGGATGCTCGCGCACATACTGCTGCAGCTTGCCGTCCTCGTCAAGCCGGCGCTGCCGTTCGCGAGCGAGCCGCGGCGGGGCGAACGCGGCTCGAAGATCTACACGGTCTTTTTCTTCGGCAGCATGCTCGCCGCGATCCTGCCAATCTTCCTGCCGGTCGCCTACGAGCGTCCGGTGCTGCTGGCGGCAGTCATCGCAATCATGCTCTTCGTGACGGCAAGCCTCGAGCTCGCGCTGCGTTTGCGCGTCAACGAAGCGATAGGCGATCTGGAATTCAGGGCCTGAGAATCGCCGGAATTGCCACAATTGCCATAATTGAATTGGGAAATTTCAGGGAACGAAATTATGGCAATTCTGGCAATTCTGGCAATTCCCTATTGAGCCAATCGCTTGTCTATTTCGGCGATGGCCAGCTGGATCTGCTGCTTGCGGATGGGGTGCTCGGTGGCCTCCGCTTGACGCTGCAGG
>JBKPTT010000044.1:0-37865 GCA_046735635.1 Acidobacteriota bacterium
GACAGCTCGCCGCCCAGGGATCGCTGGGGCAGACTTTTATTCCCCTTTCTCAAGAGGTTTTCAGGTCTTTGTCAGACTTCGCAAATGTCATCGCCGGTCAAAAGCCTGTAACGGCGCAAAACCCCTAACCTTCTCGCCCAATTTCACTTGCGGACGTTGGTGCTACCTCCATGGCTGTGTGGCGACCTTCTTGCTCAGAAGGTCTCCAATCCGGCGAATAACGCCTTTTCACTTTCATAGGGAGTATGGCGGTCTTGCGAGAGCTTGTAGAAACCAAGACAGGTGAGTGGCCCGATCGGAAGCGAGGCATGAGGGACACACGAGGCCTGCTGGTGGGGGAAAGTCCCGCGATGACGGATCTCAAGGCCGAGATCGCACGCGTGGCCCGCTCCGACGCCAAGGTGCTCATCACCGGCGAAAGCGGCTCCGGCAAGGAGCTCGTCGCTCACGCCATTCATACCGAGAGTGTCCGGTGCGACCGGCCATTCGTCGCGGTGAACTGCGCCGGTCTCCCCGAGACCCTGCTCGAATCCGAATTGTTCGGCCATGTGCGCGGCAGTTTTACCGGCGCCTACCGGGACCGGCTGGGCAAGCTCGAGATGGCCGATTCCGGAACGATGTTCCTCGATGAAATCGGCGAGATGACGCTGCGCATGCAGGGTCTCCTCCTTCGATTTCTCGAAACGGGCGAGCTGCAGAAGGTCGGCGCCGATCACGTGGTCAAGCGCGTGAACGTGCGCGTGGTCGCCGCGACCAACCGCAACCTTCGTCACATGATTGGCGAGGGGCTGTTCCGCGAAGATCTCTTCTACCGCTTGAACGTCATCCATCTGTCGGTTCCCGCTCTGCGTGAACGCAAGCAGGACATTCCGTCGCTCGCACTGCACTTTCTGGCGAAGTTCACCGACATCACCCGCGAAGTCTCACCGGAAGCGATGGCCCTGCTGGTCTCGTATTCATGGCCGGGCAACGTCCGCGAGCTGCAGAACGTCATCGAACGCGTTGCCGTGCAGGGCGGCACCGAGCCGATCGAGCCGGAGCAGCTGCCAGCGGAGCTCCGCGCGCGCCGCGACGGAACGTCGCGTCCGAAGGTCGAGCGCCGCCGCACGATCGCGGACGATCTGTATCAGCGGCTGATCGAAGAGCGCCAGTCGTTCTGGAATGTCGTCTACCCCCTGTACATGCAGCGCGAGATCACCCGCGCGAACGTCAGGGATGTGGTACGCAAGGGGCTGCAGGAAGCCCGGGGCAACTACAAGATCGTCGCGCGGCTGTTCAACATGGAGCAGGGCGACTACAAGCGATTCCTCAACTTCCTCCGCAAACACGATTGCCAGGTGCCGTTCAAGGAGTATCGCTGATGCGCCGAATCATCTTCGCCGCCGCTCTCGTCTTCGCGTGCGCCGCATGGGCGAATGTTGCCGACGCCCAGACACCGCCCGCGAGACCACCGCAGCCACCGGCTCCAGGCCTGGCGACTGCGGCCGTCACGGCCGCTCCGGTCATCAACGGCGCCATCCAGACACCACCCGATTTCGTGATCGGCAGCGATGATGTGCTGAACATCGTGTTCTGGCGCGACAAGGACATGTCGACCGAGGTGCAGGTGCGGCCCGACGGCAAGATCTCGCTGCCGCTGCTGAACGACGTGCAGGCAGCGGGACTGACACCAGAGGCGCTGCGCGTGAGCATTGTCGACAAGGCGGGCAAGCTGATTGAGGACCCCTCGGTCAGCGTTGTCGTGAAGACAATCAACAGCCGTCGCATCTACATCACAGGGCAGGTCGGCAAACCAGGCATCTATCCGCTGCTCGAGAAAACGACCGTCCTGCAGCTGATTGCGATGGCCGGAGGGGTGGGCGACTACGCCGACTCCAAGAAGATTCAGATCGTGCGCACCGAGAACGGCAAACCGGTCAGCCACAAGTTCAACTATCAGGACTTCATCAAGGGCAAGAACGTGTCGCAGAACATCGAGTTGAAGTCGGGCGACACGGTGATCGTGCCGTAATGGCGCACTTCATGTCGCGCACACCGACATCGCGGGCGAGGAGAACAGATGCTTCCCGGTAAGACGATTACGGCTGCTGATGCCGTCTATATGATTCGGCGTCGAATCTGGATGCTGCTGCTTCCGCTCGCGCTGATTTCCGCGGCCACGGCGGTGATCGCGCGTCTGCTTCCCGACAAGTACAGGTCGGAAACGCTCATTCTCGTGGTGCCGCAGCAGGTGCCCGAGAGCTACGTCCGATCGACCATCACCACGCGCATCGAGGATCGGCTGCAGTCGATCGCACAGCAGATCCTCAGCCGCACGCGGCTGGAACGGATCATCCAGGACTTCAATCTGTACGAGAAGGAGCGGCGCGCGGGGATCATGGAGGATGTCGTTGAAGGCATGCGCAAGGACATCAACATCCAGGTCGTCAAGGGCGATGCGTTCCGCGTGACCTACTCAGGGACCGAGCCGCGCACCGTGATGCGAGTGACCGAGCGGCTGGCAGGGCTCTTCATCGAAGAGAATCTGCACGATCGCGAAGTGCTCGCCGACGGAACCAACCAGTTCCTCGAGGCGCAGCTCGAAGACGCGAGGCGCCGTCTGGTGGAACAGGAGCGCAAACTGGAGGAGTACCGGCGACTGCATACCGGCGAACTGCCGTCGCAGCTCGAGTCCAACATGCAGGCCATTCAGAACGCGCAGCTGCAGATTCAAGCCAACGTCGAGTCTCTCAATCGCGACCGCGACCGGCAGCTGCTGCTGCAGCGTCAGATCGCGGATGTCGAGCAGCAGGCGCCTACAGACAGTGCGACTGTCCAGCTCGCGTCGCCGGACGGGGATATACCGGGTGCCACACCCGCGCAGCAGCTCGCCGCCGCGCGAGCCGGGCTCGCCGCCCTGCAGCGCCGCTACAAGCCGGAACACCCGGACGTGCTGCGGATGCAGCGCGTCGTCCACGAGCTCGAAGAGAAGTTCGGTGCCGACGCGGCGGATCCGGACAAGCAGATTACTCCCGCCGAGGCCGAACGACGCGGCCGCCTGAAGGACCTGCAGTCCGATCTGGATCAGGTGAAGCGTCAGATCGCCCTCAAGGAAGCGGACGAACAGCGTCTCCGCGCGCTCGTCGCGGCGTACCAGAAGCGCGTCGATGTCGTGCCGACTCGCGAGTCGGAGTTGACCGAGCTCACGCGCGACTACACGACGATGCAGACTATGTATGCGAGCCTGCTGTCGAAGAAGGAGGAATCGCGCATCGCCGCCAACCTCGAGCGTCGCCAGATTGGCGAACAGTTCAAACTGCTCGACCCGGCGCGTCTGGCGGAAAAACCGTACAGCCCGAACCGGCTGGCGATCAGCTTGCTTGGCATGGCGGGCGGCCTGGCGGGCGGTCTGCTGTTGATCGCCCTGCTCGAGTACCGCGACGCCAGCTTCAATACCGACGACGAAATCAACAGCGTCCTCTCGCTGCCGGTCCTTGCCACCGTGCCGTTCATGCAGTCACGCGACGAGCATCGCCGCGCCCGGCGCAGGCGTATTGCCCTGAACGTCGGATGCGCCGCGTCGTTTGTCGCCTGCGTCGCCGTGGTCGTCTACACCCTGGTTCGATGAGCCGCTGATGTACGAACAGTTCTTCGGTTTTCGTGAGCGCCCGTTCGACCTGACGCCGAACCCGCGCTATCTCGTGCTTACGCCGATGCACCGTGAGGCGCTGAGCAACCTGCAGTACGCCATTGCCAGCCGCAAGGGTGTCACGCTGCTGGTCGGCGAAGCGGGGGCGGGTAAGACCACCATTATTCGCGCGGCGCTCGAGGATCAGCCACAGCGGGTCCATTGCGTTCACGTGAACAACCCAGCACTGACGCGCGACGAGTTCGTCGAGCTGTTAGCCGTCCGCTTTGGTCTCAGCATTCATGCGCGGGAGTCGAAAGCGGCGTTGCTGATCGAGCTCGAGGACTTGCTACGGCGTCGCCAGCAGGTAGGCGAAACGACGGTTCTGATTGTCGACGAGGCGCAAAGTCTGCCGCTCGAACTGCTCGAGGAAATCCGCCTGCTCGCGAACATCGAGACGGAGTCGGACAAGCTGCTGTCGGTCATCATCGCCGGCCAGCCGGAAATCGCCATGCGCCTCAATGAGGCTTCGCTGCGCCAGTTGAAGCAGCGCATCGTGCTGCGCTGCGAGCTGAAGCCGCTGGCACTGCGCGAAACCGCAGCCTATCTCACCGGCCGCATTCGAGCCGCCGGAGGTACAGGCTCCGAGGTGTTCACGCGTGAAGCGGTGGTGGTAATCCACGAACAGGCACGCGGCGTTCCGCGCACCATCAACGTCCTTGCGGACAATGCGCTGCTGGCGGGCTTCGCCACGGGCGAACGGCCGGTCGGAACGCGCATCGTCAACGAAGTGTGCCGCGACTTCGATTACGACGCGTCCACGGCACCCAGGCAGACGCGGGCAGACGGTTCGCGCGAGACGGTCGCGTATTCGGCGCAGAAGCCGGTGCTGGCGACGCCCGGCAATGGCAGCGGGCCGGCGCGCGTTCTTCAGGACGATGCGGCCGACGATGAATCGGCCCGGCCGGCGATGTTCGAAGCCGTACAAGGCAAGCGCCGGCTGTTTTCTTTCTTCTAAGGAGAAGCAATGAGTCGGGTCGATCAGGCGCTGCGGCGCGCTGCGGAAGACGGTACACGGCTGGCCGAAACCATTCACAGTCCCATCAGTGGAGTGGCGGTTGCCGGCGATGTTGCGGAGCTCGCGCAGGAGCCGTTTCCTGTCGAGGCGAAGGCGCCGCCGATCGCGCCTCCAGAGATCGTCGAGGCGCCACCACCAACGCCACCCGTTGCAATGCCGGTCGAACGCAAGTCGAACGAGGACCGTTCGGAGGGATCACTTCTCCATCATGTTGACGCGCAGCTCGCGGGCAAAATTGTCGTCGATGAGAATACCTCGCCGGTGTCGCGTGAGCAGTACCGGCGTCTTGCAGCTGCTCTCCATCGCAGCCGCGACCTGACGGGTGTACGCGTCGTCATGATTACGAGCGCCGCGGTGGGGGAAGGCAAGACGCTCACCGCTGCGAATCTCGCACTGACGTTGAGCGAATCGTACCAGAAGAAGGTGCTGTTGATTGATGCCGACCTTCGTCGTCCGGCGGTGCAGAGCGTGTTTCGACTTCCAGACGGCGCGGGCCTCGGTGAAGGGTTGATCTCGACGAGCGGCAGAAAAATGCCGGTGCATCGAGTCTCGCCGCTGCTCTCCATCATTACGGCGGGCCGTCCCATAAGCGACCCGATTTCGCGCCTCACCTCCGAACGCATGCGCAGACTCCTTGACGAGGCGCGCGAAACGTTCGAGTGGATCATCATCGATACGCCGCCGGTCGCGCTGCTGCCCGACGCCAATCTTCTCAGCGAGATGATCGACGGCGCCATTCTCGTAATCCGTGCGAGCGGCCCGTCGTATCAGCTTGTGCAGCGGGCTGTCGATGCGATCGGGCGCGAAAAGATTATCGGGACAGTACTCAACCGTGCGACACAGACGACCGCGAGCGGCGGCAACGATTACTACTACCAGTATTACCACTATGCGCGGCCGGCGGGCGCCAACCCGTCTGGCGTCATCTCCTCCTGATGCGGGCACTCCTTCGGCGCCTCAGCGGCCGCTCCGTCACGCTCATTCTGCTCGAGACGGTGCTCATCGTCTCGGCGGTCGCGGCGGCGTCGTTCGTCAGGCTGCAGGGGGAGACGGTCGACATCATGCTGAACGAGGACGGCGCGGTCAAAGCGCTGCTCGTCGCCTTCGTCGCGCAGATCTGCCTCTATTACGCCGACCTGTACAACCTGCGCCAGGTTGCCGACCGGCGCGAGCTGTTCGTGCGCATCGTGCAGGCGCTCGCTTCGGCGTCGTTCCTGCTCGCGGCCATCTACTACTGGTTTCCAAGCCTGGTCATCGGCCGCGGCGTGTTCATGATTGCCGCCGGTCTGGTACTGGTGCTCGTCGTCGGCTGGCGCGTGCTGTTCGAGTGGCTGAGCCGGAGCATGGGTCCGCGGGAGCGGCTGCTGCTCGTCGGCACCAGCTCTGCCGCCGTGAGTCTCGCGCGCGAACTGTTCGAACGGCGCCACGAGCTCGGCGTGGACATCGTCGGGTTCGTCGATCCCGACCCGGCGCGAGTCGGCGCACCGGTCATCAACCCCGGCGTCATCGGCACCATCGAGGATATTCCTGGTGTCGTCCGCGATTGCGGCGTGCATCGCGTCGTCGTGAGCCTGTCCGACGCGCGCGGCAAACTCCCGATGGACCAGCTCCTCGACATGAAGCTGGCGGGTGTCACCTTCGATCATCTGGCGTCAGTCTATGAGGAGTACACGGGCAAGATCGCGGTCGAGAACCTGCGGCCAAGCTGGCTGATCTTCTCCGAGGGTTTTCGCAAGAGCCGCATGCTCGGTGCCGTCAAGCGGCTCCTTGATATCGTCGTCGCATGCATAGGGCTGTTCATCGCCGCACCGATCATGCTGCTCGTGGCGGCCGCGGTGAAAATGACGTCGCGCGGCCCAGCGCTCTACCACCAGCAGCGCGTTGGCCTGAATGGACGGATATTCACCGTTCACAAGTTCCGCTCGATGCGCCACGATGCGGAAGCGTTGACCGGACCTGTCTGGGCGGCAAAGACCGGAGACCCGCGCGTCACCCCAATCGGCAGGTTCCTCCGCCGCTCCCGCCTCGACGAGCTGCCGCAGCTGTGGAACGTGCTCGTCGGTGAAATGAGTTTTGTCGGACCGAGACCGGAACGGCCGGAGTTCGTTCGCGAGCTGACGGCGGAGATTCCGTATTACGGCCAGCGGCACGTCGTACGCCCCGGTCTCACCGGATGGGCGCAGGTTCGCTATTCGTACGGGGCGAGCAAAGAAGACGCTCTGGAAAAACTCCAGTACGACCTGTACTACATCAAGAACCTATCGTTCGCACTGGATCTGCTCATCATCGTCGAGACAATCAAGACGGTCGTCCTTCGGAGAGGCACGTAATGTCGGCGGGCGTCGCGGTCCGCGAAGCTGTCGCCGATTCAATCATCTCGCTCAGCGATTTCGGCATCGTCTATTTCGGCAACGACTGGTTCGCGGAAAACCGGACGAGCAGCCACCACGTGGCCATGCGGCTGGCAAGGCGCACCCGCGTCCTCTATGTGGATTCACCAGGCCTGCGCGCGCCGAAAGCAACGGGCCGCGATCTGCGCAAGCTGCGGCGGAAGCTGCTGATGGCGGCAGCGAAGCCACGTCAGATTGCGGATCAGATGTGGCACATCACGATGCCGCAGGTGCCGTTTCGACGGTTGCCGGCAGTGGCAGACCTGAACCGAGCCGCCGGGCGATTCATCGTGCGCCGCGCCATGAAACACCTCGGGTTCGATCGGACGATTACCTGGTTTGCGGTTCCGCATCCCGGCGTCCTGGCGCGCAAGCTCGACGAAGCGCTGACCGTCTACTACTGCATCGACGATTACGCCGCACTGCCGGATGTGGACGCCGATGCGGTCTCCGCTATGGACGCTCACCTGCTGCACTCGGCCGATCAGGTCTTTGTCGCCTCAGGCCTGCTGCTCGAATCGAAACGGCAAGCGAACGCTTCGGCGCTGCACGCGCCGCACGGCGTCGACGTCGATTTGTTCCGCCAGGCATCCGACCCGCGGCTTGCGGCAGCAGAGCAAACAATAGGTTTGCCGCGGCCGATCATCGGCTTCTACGGTTTGATCGAGGCCTGGATCGATCTCGACCTGATCGCCTCGCTTGCGAGGCAGCGGCCGCAGTGGACGTTCCTGCTGATTGGCCGCCTCGCCGTTGACGCCGGCCCGCTCCGCGATTTGCCGAATGTGGTGTTTACCGGACCGCAGCCGTACGAGACCCTGCCGCGCTGGGCCAAAGCGTTCGACGTAGCCATCATTCCCTATCGCCCGACGCGACAGGTGGTGAACTCGAATCCGCTGAAGCTTCGCGAATACCTCGCGACCGGCAAGCCGATCGTCGCCGTATCGGCGCCGGAGATCGACCGCTTCGCGGCGCATGTGCGCATCGCCACCACTCCACAGCAATTTCTCGAACAGATCGAAGCCGCACTGACAAGCGACACTCCTGCACGCCAGGAGGCCCGCATGCAATGCGTCGCCAGCCAGAGCTGGGACACTCGGATAGACGAGGTCGTGCGGATTGTCGAACAGCGACTCACGGAAAGGTTACTTCCCCACTAATGGATACATCACGGCAGCGCAGGGTGGGCATCGTCGGAGCCGGATATGTGAGCACGTATCACGTCCGCGCATTGAAGACGCTTCCATACGTGTCGATCGTCGGCATTGCGGACAGGTCTGCTGAACGTGCCCAGGCGATTGCGAACCAGTTCGCGATTCCCGGCATCTTCTCGACGGTTACCGAAATGGCGGCTGCGGAACCGGATGTCATTCACGTGCTGACGCCACCGTCGTCGCACTGCCAGGTGACGCTCGAAGCGCTGGCCATGGGGTGCGACGTCTTCGTTGAGAAACCAATGGCGCCAACGCGGCGCGAATGCGATCAGATGATTGACGCGGCCACACGCACCGGCCGCGTACTTTCAGTCAATCACTCGGCGAAGGCGGATCCGGTCGTGGTGCGGGGGCTCGACCTCGTCAGGTCGGGTGCAATCGGCGACGTGCTCGCCGTCGACTTCTGCCGCAGCTCCGACTACCCGCTTTATGAGGGCGGTCCTCTTCCGGCACCGTACCGTCTCGGCGGCTACCCGTTCGAGGACATCGGCATCCACGGTCTCTACCTGGTCGAGGCGTTCCTTGGAACCATCCGCGACCTGAACGTGCGGTATCGGACCACCGGACGGAATCCAAACATCTACTTCGACGAATGGCGGGCGACCGTCGAGTGCGCCAATGGTGTGGGGCAGATGTTCCTGTCCTGGTCGACGCGCCCGCTGCGCAACGAGTTGACCGTCCACGGCACCCGCGGTTATCTGCACATCGACTGCTTTCTGCAAACGTGCAGGGTGCACAAGTCGCTCCCCGGACCGAAGGCAATCACCGCCTGCGTCGATGCAACCACCAAGGCCGTGGGTACGCTGTATCGCGTCCCGCGAAACATGGTCAGCTTCGCCACCGGCGCGCTTCGTCCTTCTCCCGGCATCCACGCCGGCGTCGTGCAGTTTCACGATGCGCTGCAGCGCGGCATCGCTCCGCCGGTCAGCATGGAGGAAGGGCGGACGATGGTCGGGTGGATCGAGGATGCATGCCGCGCAGCGGACACCGACAAGGATGCCGCGCTGTCGATTCATAAGCGGGTGCCGCCGGCGCGGATCCTCGTCACCGGCGCCTCCGGGTTCCTCGGCAGCGCTCTGCTCGCACGTCTCACCGCACAGGGTGAGTCGATTCGTGTGCTCGCGCGCCGGCCTTCATCGCAGTTCGACAAGTTTCCGGGCGTCCAGGTCGTCTACGGCGATCTCGGCGATCCCGATGCGGTTGACCGCGCCGTCGACGGAGTGGAGGTCGTCTACCACGTTGGTGCAACGATGCGCGGGCGCGGCTGGGGCGATTTTCAGTCGGGCACTATTGAAGCGACGAAGAATGTCGTCGAGTCGTGCTTGCGTCACCGCGTCGGCCGTCTGGTGTACGTGAGCTCGTTGACCGTGCTCGACTACGCCACGCACGCTTCGGGCACCGTGGTCAGAGAGGACGCGAGACTCGAGCCGTTCCCGGAACGCCGCGGAGCGTATACACAGGCCAAGCTGCAGGCGGAGAACCTGGTCAAGGATGCCATTCGCGAGCGCGACCTCCCTGCCGTGATCGTTCGCCCCGGCCAGATCTTCGGTCCCGGCGCGGAATCGGTCCCGCCGTACGGGACGATCGCGCTTGGCGGGCGTTGGGTGGTGATCGGCTCGGGCAAACTGCGATGTCCGCTCGTGTTTGTTGAGGATGTGGTCGATGGTCTGGTGGCCGCGGCTACGGAACCGGACGCCTGTGGTCTGGTGTTTCATCTGGTCGATGGGACACCGGTCACACAGGATGAATACATCGACGTGTGCCGGCGTGCTCTGGCCACGCCGCCACGCGTTGTCCACACGCCGCGCTGGCTTCTGTATACGGCGGGCGCAGGGCTCGAGATTGTGGGCAGAATGCTGAAACGGGGTGTGCCGCTGTCTCGCTACCGGATTGAATCCATCAGAGAGCTGCGGTTCGACTGCTCACGTGCGCAAGAGGTACTCGGTTGGACCCCGGCTATTGGTGTCAATGCCGGCCTCCGAACTGGCGCCCGCCTGACCAAAGTCGCGGAACAGACCGTTTGAATGCGGCAGACCGCAAAGAACGAGAGTGGGCGGCGCTAGCGCGCGCTGGCGAACACGATCTCGGGCACCCAAATGCGATCCACGCGTGCCGCTGACTTGATCCACGTGCGGTATTGCGCCAGCACCGCGCGCACTTCGCGTGAATTCGTGACACTGTGTTCAGTCGCGATGGAGAGACGAGGACGAGCGCGGTCCAATGTCTGACGGCCGCCTTTCAACACGTTCGCCTCGGCGCCCTCAACATCGATCTTGATAAAGTCCACGCGGGGAAGATCCAGAGCATCGACGGTCGTGACAGGAATTGTGATCGGGCGTGTCCCGCTTGGTCTGTGTCTCAGTAAGGAATTGTGACCCGATCCGCGATCGTCGATGAAGAACGTCAGCTTCGCTGATTCGTGCCACGCTCCGTACTCCACCAATCGAACGCGGCCCTCCGCAAGCTCATCTCGAAAGGTCAACCGCAGCGCCGCGATATTCTCCGGAGCCGGTTCCATGATGACGACATGAGCGGCACCGTGATCCAATGCCGCCCGCGTAAACAACCCGATGTTTCCACCAATGTCGAGTACGACGTCGCCTGGTCGGACACGATGACTACCGTCGAAGTAGGGTTCGTGTGCGTGCTCCGCAAGGAGAAATGCGATTTCCTCCCGGTCATTCGCTGCCGGCGCCCAAATCGGTCGCCCGTGTTCGATGACGTAACAGACAAGATCTTCTCGCCTGTCAATGATCCGTAATCCCGACGAGTATTTTTCCTGAGTCGCGTCTATTTGACCGGATACGTTGCGAATTCCGACGCTGATGATCGTCGGCAGCGTCATTCCCGCAGTACGACCCTCGACGTACTCGCGAACCATCCATGCGGCCCGGCGCAGCGCTGTCATCGTCCCGCGCATCATCGAACAGCTGCGGTGGCGCGAGTGACAGTGCTGCCGGAGGCCACTGTTGACGTCATGCGCGATAGACCTTCAGCAGCGCATACATGAAGAGAATGCTGACGACCTCACACGTCAGGATGACCGTGCCGATCTGTGGAATAGACGGCGACCACACCGGCTGTTTCGCGTCTCGCGCGATCAAGACCAGCGCTACGCACAATCCGGTCAGCAGGTAGAGCATGGGGATGAACGATCGCGACAAGAAGAATGCCGCGGTCATGAAGGCGATGAGAGCCAATTGGAAGGCTCTCGCCAGTTGCTGCAACTCGCGCTTTGGCGGGTCGTCGCCGCCGAGATGCTTGAGACCCTGCAATTGAATCACGGTCACCACGATAATCCCGAGCCAAAAGAAATAGCCGATCAGGCCGGCCTCGGCGAAACACAACACGAATGAATTGTGGGCGGTGAGGGTATGATGATCGAGAAACTGTCCGTAGCCGACACCGAGCAGCGGCTCGCTCTTGAGCATCTGGAGTCCTTCGCTCCACGCTTCCACACGCCCCGTCGCCGAGTCATCAGCCAGCGAAAGCTGTCGGCCGCTGGCAAAATCCGCCGCCAGCCCTCCAGCAAACATCAGCGCCAGCAACACGACGGCGGCAGCGCGGCCGACGCGGCGACTCGCCACGAGACAGAGCGTTACTGCGACCGCCAGTACGCCTCCGCGCGAACGCGTAAGGAACAGACCGTAGATAAGCGCGACGCACGGCAGAAGGACTAGGAAGAAATTCCGCGAATGCTCTCGCTTGCGCCACGCGATGCCCAGCAACGGGAGAGCCATCACGAGTCCCAACGCGAGATCGTTGGGGTCGTGCAGCAAGCCAAGTCCTCGAATGCGAACCAGCGTGCTGCCAGGGTCAATATCCGAATCAAACTCGGACTCATCAGCGTCGGCTGGCTCATCGCTCTGGGCGGTTTCCGACGGGTCGGCGGTCGCGACATACTCCGCGCGCGTGACCGGATCGAACAGGAACATCCGGGTGTTGTATCCGAAATGATATGCAGCGACCCCCTGCACCACTAATACCAGGGACATGAGGCCAATGAAGGCAGCGGCAATCCGAATCTTGCGAACGCTGTCAACGGCGCAGATCGCCAGCAGGAACATCGCCGCCGAGGGAGCAAACTGTGTCACGGCTGGAACAACGGCTCCGAGCCAACGCTCGCCGAGTATTCGCGATAGGACCAGACTGCACATCAAGGCGAGCAGAAACCAGAATTGGACGGTCGACAGCACGGCCGATCGTTTGAAGGCAATCCAGAGCGCAGATACGCCAAGCGCCGCAATGCCGACCCCCAACGTAATCCGGTAAGGCGCCAATGCGGGAAAAATCTCGGCCGGGTATACGTATATCAGGGCGACGTAGATCAGAAAAATGAAGAACGGCACCTCGTTATACCTCTCCGCTCCACGCGTTGAAAGCCACTTCGAACAACATCACGCCCGCTCTCCCATATCGGCCGAAGACCATCGAGCCATCTATGCGTGCAGCCCCACCGTGACCCGCCGTTTGCCGGAACCCAGGCCAGGAATGTCGGCCACGGGCTGAATCTCCCACCGCGTCGCAGGTCCGAACACCTTCCCAATTTCATGTCGGAGCAGACTCGTGCTCCGCTCCGACAGCGGTCGTTGAAGCACAGCGGAGATGACGACGTGATCCAACGCGCGCTGCTCGACGCGGTACTGAACGAACTCGGGCACTTCTTTCAAGAGGTGCGGAAAAAATTCCCCTGGAACGGTCCGGCCATCGACGGTGCGGATCGCGTCCAGCACACGGCCCTCGATCGAATGCAGCATGGGCAGGCCGCGGCTGCAGGGACAGGACGCGCTCGACATCGTGCCGAGATCGCCTGTGGCGTAGCGCACGAATGGCATACCGTAGTTGTGCAGATCCGTTACGAGGATCTCCGAAGGCTCGTCGCCGTTCTCGCTTGCTTCCACCACGAGATTTTCGGCGTTGACGTGCAGGCCGGCGTGATGTTCGCACTCGCCGGCGATGGACATGAATTCGCGTGAGCCGTAGGTGTTGAACACCGGCGCCTGCAACGCTTGTTGGATCGCGTCGCGAGTTGCAGCGACGAGCGGCTCAGCAGCCGCGATGACAGCTCGAATGCGTGGTGGCGTCAGGCGTTCGCGCTGCAAGAAATTCGCGAACCGCTCCAGGCTGGAAACGTATCCCACCACGAGTACGGGCCGAAAAGCGACCGTCTGTTGATAAATCTCGCGCCACAGCGTATCCGTCTGCGAAAACGTGTTGAAAATCAGCTGACGCTGTACGCGCTCGTAGGCCCGCGTCTTCCAGATTTCCAGCGAAGAGTGCGCACCGACAGGCGCTCCCCAGAGATAGACGGAGCGCTCGCCAAGGCGCCATCCGGACCACGAATACACTCGATCCTTGGCGGCCGTTCGCCAATCGTAGCTCTCGTAGGTGCGGAAGAACCGCGTCGGCTTTCCCGTGGAACCGCCCGTTGCGTGCGGCAGAAGTTTGCCCTGGTACGCAGTCGAACACAGCTCCTGCCGGTGCGCGTTCACTTCTTCGCGCGTCAACGGCGGGAGCCGGGCGAAATCGTCCCAGTCGCGGATGTCTTCCAGGCGAATACCCGCGGACGCGTACTTACGCTGAAGGTAGGGCACCGACTGGAAGACGTGCACGAGGAGCCGGTGCAGCTCCGCCCATTGAAACCGCCGCAGCTCCGCAGGGCTCCACCACTGGCTTTCACGAAGGAGCACGCGACGTTTGACATAGCTTCGTCCGCGAACGTTGTCGTACATCGGCAACAACACGGATTCGAGCAGACGCGGATAGAAACTCATGACCCGTAGGCCGCCTGCATCGGCGGCGCGTCAAGTCCGGCTGACGTGATTTCGTTGATCGGATCGACGCCTCGCCGAAGTGCATCGACAGCGATCCACATCTGGTGCGCCGACACGAAGAAGAGCTCTGCGCCGATGGCGCCGGCTGCGAACTTCGCGTACTCGAGGGTGCGATCCAGCGCGCCTTCTTCGAGCAGCGGAATCGCGTTCTTCTCCGGCGCGCCGTGCGAGAAAAGCTTGATGAACGCATCGGTGCCAATGCGGGGCGCGACCTTCAGCCACAACTGCGCGCGGTGTACCGTCGGCAGACAGTTGCCCGCCACCTCTCCGCACTCCAACTTCGGCACATCAGGCAGCGCCCACTCGCGCAGGTTGAAGGTAAGCGGTCCCGGGATCATCATCAAGTCACCCGCAACCGGACCCCCTGCGACGACCGGCACACCGCAATCGTGAGATTTCGGTTTTGCCGGATCGTCGGTCGCCCAGTAAATCGTGTTCACCATTCGCGTCTGCGCGGGCGAGGGCGCCGACGGCAGCGTGAAGTCCGCGTAGCAGCCAAGCGACCGAAGAATCGATATCTCGTTGTTCACGCCGCAGCAGCGCCCGTCCGGCAAAGAATTGTCGAGCGCCCAATCGCCGTGAATGAAGCCGAACCTGATAGTACCTTCCGCTTTACGCAGCAGGTCGTGGCGCGCATAGAGACACTCCACGAATTGGCCAAGGCGGTCTACCAGCGCGCTTTCCGTGTCGTTGTCGTGATGAAGGTGCACCTCGACGTCCGCGATGCCGTCGTGAGTCATGCCGGACAACTCGTCTAGTACGCGCGTGTCGTATTGCTCCTCCGGGTAGAAGAACGTGTAGACGGGCCGTCGGCCCCCGCTATCGACGTGCCGTGCCGCGATAGCAGGCCAATGGCGAGTCCAGCGACGAACCCGCTCGAGTGCAACTTCCGGTGCCGGCCTGTGCCACCACGGCTCGAAGTGATCCGCGATCGTGACCCAGACTCGCTTTGGAGAAGTCCGTCCAGCCTGCCGCACACGTTCCGCGCAGTACGACGCAAGCCAGTGACGGTTCTTCAGGAACGATTCGCGCTGCCGAGGCAGAAATCCGTGCATGGGGAACGGTGATGGTCGAGCAATCTGCTCGCCGCCCGGTTAATGGCATTAACTCACATTGTTTCAATCAGTTAGAAAGAATATTGTAGCCGGAATTACAAGTAATCCGGCGTGTGGCAGACAAATATCACCCGTCGCGCGCCCTTTCAAATCCGCAGGCGCAGTTTCCTCGCACTTTTCGTGCTCGCATCATCGTGACAGGTCGTGTGTTATGGCCTTTTCACCGGTGCTCGCCAAGACGTTCCTCGTCCCCGATCAAGAGCCGGGTCGCAATGCGCTTCAATCGCTTCATCTACCCGACGAGAGCGACGACTAAAGTCTCTGCCCGATCAGATTTCCTCGCTTGCGGCGCCCACCTCCACCAAACGCGAACACTCACTAAGTCGCTCCGTTCAAAGCATTTGTCGCGCGTCGTGCGACGCAATCCCGGTGGACGACGGTTTGCTGATTTCGACTCGCCAACATGGATATCGCGCGACTCGCCATGGAAATCGTGTTCTGGACGTGTCTTGGCGGGCTCGTTTACTCGTACGCCCTCTACCCCGTCGCCATCTGGGTGTGCGCCCGGCTCTTCGGCCGCCACCCCTCCGCACCCGGCTCGCTTGTGGATGCGGAACTGCCGTCAGTGTCGGTACTGATTGCCGCCTACAACGAAGAAACAGTTATCGCGGAACGAATCGAGAATGCCCTTCAGCTCGACTACCCCGACTCCAAGCTTGAAATCGTAATCGCATCCGACGGCAGCAGCGACGCCACAAACGACATCGTGAAGCGGTATTCCGATCCGCGAGTACGGCTACTCGAATACGGTGTTCGTCAGGGCAAAGCGGCAGTGCTGAACGCTGCGTTCCCCAAGCTGCGCGGGACCATCGTCGTCCTGACCGACGCAAACACCAGGATGGATCGTCACGCTGTCCGCAACCTGGTGAGATGGTTCCGCGTCCCGCAGGTCGGCGTTGTGTGCGGTCGCCTGGTGCTGATCGATCCGGCCACGGGAACCAACGTCGACGGTCTGTACTGGCGCTACGAGACCTTTCTGAAGCACTGCGAGAGCCGCCTGGGTGCGCTGCTTGGCGCCAACGGAGCGATCTACGCGATTCGCCGCGAGCTGTATGCAGGCATCCGGCGCAACACGCTCATCGATGATTTCGTCGTGCCGCTGCTCACCCGGCTGCGTACCGGATGTTCAATCGAATTCGATCCCGACGCGCTGGCGTACGAAGAAACGCCCGCGGCCATCGGGTCGGAATTCAACCGGCGCGCTCGCATCGGGACCGGCGGCTTTCAGAGCGTTCCGCTGCTCTGGACGCTGCTCAACCCGGCGCGCGGCTGGATTTCGTTCACGTATTTTTCGCACAAGATCACCCGCTGGTTGTGTCCCTTCCTTCTCATCGGCACATTTGCAACCAGTCTGTTTCTGGTGGATCGGCACCCGTACGATTACTTGTTGGCAGCGCAGCTCGCGTTGTACCTTGTCGCAGGAGCAGGCACGCGGGTCACGAGCCCAGGCATCGCATCAAGATGCCTTCGGTTGACCACGCTGTTCGCAGGTATGAATCTCGCGCTGCTCGTCGGGTTCTGGCGGTGGGTGACAACCGAGCCACAAGGCGCCTGGACGAGAACCGCCAGACCGTAGCTCACGCTGTGGGCATCTCGTAAGGTCGTACCAGCTGCGAGTGGAACGTGCCGAAACGAATCCTGACGACCCAGTCGACAAACCACGAGGAAGCACCGAGTATCAATAAGGGATAAACCGGGAGCATGTAGCGATTCAGCGGTAACGTAGCTATATGCAACAGGGCGAAATAGCCGCAGACGATTCCGATGACCATCCCGAGAGTCGTCCCAGCCACAACCCATTTCCACAACTGAACAAGCCCGGCCAACACAATTGGCAGCGAGCACAGCCCGAGGAATAACTGGCCTCTGAACGTTCCGCTCTCGGTCGAGAACCACAGAAGCAGGGTCTTCTTCATAACGAACGGAACGAAAGACAAAGGTTCGTCCCTCAGGCGCTCTACGTAGCGGTGAAGACCCACGGCGAATAGCCATGAATCTATTCCACCTTCATGGTCACTCGCGGGCTTCACTATTCCAGCCTGAGCAGCGTGCGCGTACAGTTCGGGAAAGACCGCGTGTTTTCCCTCGATGGTAAAGACACGCTCGTCCGAACCTTGCAGGAAGGCCGAACCGAACCCCACCGCGACGGGTATTGGATCGTTCAGAACAATTCGATTTCGTATTGCCCACGGCGCGACGACGAGCGCGAACCCGACGAGGACGAGAACGTACCAACGGTACGCGCGCCGGGACAACGCTAGAAGAAACAAGGGCGCGCACAGCATCACGGGCGTCCCTCGGAAGAGCGTCGCTGTTCCGAGTAACACACCTGCAAGCAGAGCCAGAGAGGCGCGCGATTTCGTCAACGATACGATCAGTAGGACGACAGCGGCGATGAAGATGGTCGTGAACAGGGTTTCTGCCGTAATCCACGTTGACAGTGCGATCTCGGGCGGATAGAGAAGCCAGATGGCGCCGGCGATTGCGCCCTGCAACGCTCCGACAAATGCACTACCGACCCAAAACAACAGGAGCGCCGTCGCTAAATCGGCCAGCATTTGTAACGTCACGGCCACGACACCGTATTTGGCTGGAGCGACCGCCATTGACGCGGCGAGAACTGTCGAATAGGCAGGTGGGACCTTACTGTCGAGGCGACTGTCGGGCCCGTTGAATCTGCCTTCGCGAAGTAACCGCTGAGCGGCAGGAATGTAGTGATCGACGGCGTTATCCCCGCTGAACGGCGCGATCCGGCCAGCGGAAAACAGCGTCACGAACAGCGCAATCTTGACGATTGTGATGGCGACGAGAGATGAGACGACACCTGTCGTCGTCAGACGCATATCACCCCACACGTGGCGCGTGATTACTGTCCGCCCCGAGGAATCCGCGCGACTTGTGGAAACCACATCACCGACACTTGGTAGGCGGTCTGCTCGAGCTGATAAGGATGGCCTGCCTGGATATAACGTTGCGCACCGACTCGGCCGAGGGAGATGTCGCTGATTATCGAGAAATGGCGTCCCATTTCACGGCCGAACGTGCCCCGTTGAGACCAGCTATTGGTTGTCGCGACGCGGCTCGTGATCGCGTGGCGATCGACGAATACCGCATCGAACCACCATTTCGCGCGAAGCGGCTTCCAATGCCAGGCGGCATCAATCGTGTCGACCCACCATGCGATTCCAGCAATCCCGATGTATCGATCGCCGATTCCGCGATTATAAGCAGCCACGAAGGAGTGGCTTCTAACCTTTAGCCCTATGGCGCTACCGAACGTGATGGTCTGGTGTCGATCCGAGCCCTGGTAATTCTCGACGTATCCTGTCGACAATGAGTAAAACCACCGACGTTGTATCCGGGACAGCGAGATTGATCCCGAACCACCGGCGAAGGAGAAGGTCGGGCTGTCGGAACGGAGATATCCCGCACCGAACCCGAGCAGCGTCCGATTGGACCTCGAGTAGGTGACACTCAGGGCAGCGCCGGCCGATGTCATCTGCGGAAGTTCAAAACCAAAGTCCTGCGGACCTGCGTTCCTGATCTTCTGCGCGCTGGCGCCCATGTCGACCGCGAGTCGCGGCGACGGGCTATACACGACGTCGACCTGACCCCCTTCATTCGCCATTCGTCGACCGAAGATGAACCGCTCGGTCGTGAGATCCGATTGCAAACCTCCGGCAATCGCGAGATTCGGATTCGCAGGAGTGCCCGGAGTTGCAAGGGAGCCGGCCAGGTCGCGGACTGATGCATCCGCCAATGCAATCTTCCGAATTGTCGACGGATAGAACAGCGCCACCTCAAAACTCATGACCGAGGCGCCACCACCGGCACTCAAACGCCATCGCCTCGCCACCGGCGTGCTGAACACTCCGCTGAGCGCGTGGCTCCACGTCTTTGGATTTCCTTCGGAATAGGTCGCGCCGTAATTGGCCGTGTAATCGACAGCCGCAAACGAGCGCCGGCCCATCTTGAGCCAGTTCACGTCAGCAGACCCGGAAAGAGCATTGGACGAACCCAGGAACACATCAGGAAACGTGACGATGCCTGCCGGAACCTGTTGAGAAAATCGACTCGCCGACACACCGATACTCCGAACGCTCAGGCCGCCTGCGGGACGCGAGGCCTCCTCGCGCGGTCCAGGATCCTGGGCGCGGGCGGCGACAGGCATTGCGCCGCACACCGCACTGACGACCAGGACTGCACTGAAACGTCGCACCATTCGAAGTAACTCCCAAATGTGAGGGGTAGGGGTCCAACCATAGCCCGTGCGGGCGAACGCATGCAAAATCGTTAGGGTGTTCGATGAGGACGCAATGTGAGTGCCACGACCCCGCGTATCGACGCCAATCGGTATCCGGCAGTTGAACGGGCCTTGTCGCTTTTAGACCTAGATTACCCCTGTGCGAGCTGACATTTGTCGGCGGATCACGGCACTTTTGTCGCAGTTTCGCGGCGAAAACGAAGGGTGCGTCAGGCTACCCGCCTATGACCTCAAGGCGGCGGCGCGAATTGGATTCGCCACGTATTCGGGACCCGTTGTCTCTCGCCAAAAAATCGTTCGCCTGCTCGATGTATCGCCGGCCAGCTGCGAAGCGCGGGGCCAGCAGGTTGTAATGGAGGATGTAAAGGACCGCCATGATTCCGTCGCGCAGCCCTATCTTCTTGCCCTCCTCGTAGCTGCGACCGTAGTACGAAATCGGGACTTCATAGGTGCGTGCCCGACTCTTCGTAATCAACGCGGTGATCTCAACCTCCATACCGAAACCACGGCTGGTCAATCGCAGTGGTTTGATTACGCCAGACCTGAACGCCTTGTAGCAGGTCTCGATGTCCGTCATATTTCGATTGGTGAGGAGATTTGAGAGCAGGGTGAGAAGGGTATTCGCGACATAGTGGTAGAAGTAGAGTACCCGCGCGGCCCGTCGAACGAGGAACCGGCTGCCGTACACGACGTCCGCATGTCCCGCGAGAATCGGTGCGATTACTTCGGGAATCTCTGCGGGGTCGTACTCGAGATCCGCGTCCTGAATGATGATGATGTCGCCCGTCGCTTCATCGAGAGCGCGCTGAATTGCCGCGGTCTTGCCTCGGTTCTCCGGCAACGCGGAGAAACGGATCCGCGGCTCGCGCTCGGCCAGTTCGCGGACCAGGTCAGGAGTGCGATCCTTCGATCCATCATCGATGACGACAATCTCTTTCAGAAGAGGGCCAAGCGCCAACACCTTCCGCAGAATCTGAACGACGGTCTGCTCCTCGTTGAACACGGGGATGAGGACAGACAGTATTCCGGCATGTGCTTCACTCATGGGTGCGTACTCGATGAATCCTTTCAAGGTGCGCCGATGGACCGTGCAGCAACCATGCGAGACGGATCATGAGGAGCGTTGCAGGAGGCTTAAGTCATACGGATGTAAAGAGTTGGGCGCTGCGGTGCGCGCCGGATGTGCAGGCCTCCGCTAGCACAATTCGCTTGTAGGGATGTCTTTTGTTCGTACTGGCTTCAATATTCTGAGGACCTATTTCTGAATTCCTGGCCGCAACCTTGTGGATGAGGTCGACGACCGCTAATTGCGGCTACGCTGACGGATCCAGCGTTCGTACCAAAGATTGAGGACCATGACCGTCCACAGTCGCGTGCTGTAGTCCCTCTTGCCGGTGCGATGTACTTCCAGAAGGTGACGGAGATGGTCAGCATTGAGATATCCGGCGGCAGTCAGCCCAGATTCGAGGAGTACCGGTCTCGACCAGTCCGCTAACGGACCCTCAAACAACTCCACCACCGGAGCCCTGAATCCCTGTTTCGGTCGATAAATGATCTCATTCGGAAGCAATCCTTCGATTGCCTTCTTGAAAAAGTATTTGACCACGTCAGGTCGTGCCTTGAACTGCGCGGGCACGTTGAAGACGAAATGCGCATAACTCGGTTCGGTATACGGAGAGCGGACTTCAATTCCGAAATTTGACGCGATGAGATCCATCTTCCCCATCATCAGATTGCCGAAATAGTGGTCCTGCATCATCGCGTATACGATGTAATTCATGTAGTCGCGCTGACCGTGCTCACTGTTACGGAGGCGCTCGGCGACGTGACGAACGGTCTCCGCGGGCGCCGTCATGCTGACCTGTGATTGCATTGCCTGCGTAACGGCGTCGCTGATCTCGGTATCGGACCACGCGATTTCAAAATTCCAGAAGTATTCGTCATCGGCCGCAGCTCTTCGCAACGTTGCCTGATGTTTTGATGCGACTGCCGCCGCAGCTGCTGCCACCGACTTTCGCGCCCAGCGCGGCGCCTTCATCAGCGGCGCCCACCGCTGATAGTACCGCTCGCGAATATTGATCATCTCGCGATGACCGCAGGTGAGCTCGTCATTGGCTTCCCCGGCAATGACAACTTTCAACCCTTCATGGCGTGCCATCTGGAGGGCGTGGTACAGAAAGACGCTCGACGGCTCGGACACCAAATCGTCGAGGATGTCGATGGTCTTTGGAATCGTCGCGATGAAATCATTTGCCGAGATCAGCGCTTCGTGGTGAACGGAACCGGCGAGTTTCGCCACCTGTCGCGCATATTCCAGATCCGAATAATGCGCCTGCCCTTCGACTTCCGCTAATCCGCACGTAAAGGTGTGCAGCGGCCTTCTCCCGGCTCGTGCCAGCAATGCGACGTTCGCACTCGAGTCGTTGCCGCCGCTGAGCAGCGCGCCAATTGGTGCTGACGCTTCCCTGTGAGCGACGGCGGCCTCGTGCAGCTCGCGCGTGCGGCGTACATAGAAAGACTCGTCGGTGCTTTCTGCAACAGGGGACTCGGTGAGATCCCAATACTGTTTCAACGTAACGGCGTTTCGCTGCCAGGTCGCGGTGTGCGCCGACGGAATCTTGAAAATGTTCTGAAACAGCAACTGGGGCGTTGGCACATTGATGAAGGTCAGGTACGGCACCAACGCCTGGACATTGAGGGCCGCGTTCACTCCTGAATGCGAGAGAAGCGACTTGATTTCCGACGAAAAGACGATGCCTTGCGGCGACGCATAGTAATAAAGCATTCTGACGCCCAGATAGTCACGCCCGAGCGTCAACGTTCGATTGCGTTTGTCCCAGATGGCGAGGCTGAACTGGGCATCGACGCGCTTCCAGCCTTCAGGTCCCTCTTCTTCATACAGGTGCAACAACACTTCTGAAGAGTGCCTGCCGGTCAACGTATGACCGCGGCTGGACAGCCACGGCGTCACCTCGGCTGCATTGAAGACATGGCCATCGCAGACGAGCACGAGATGGCCGTCCTCGCTGATGGTGATCGCGGGGTTCTTCTCGGTGCTGTCCGTCTTCAGCCACCTGAATCCAAGCAACACCTGCTCTTCGAGGCTGGCGTGCGTCGCCTCGCCGTCGGCGCCCCGTCGATGCAATGCCCCCAGCATCGCGTTCAAGTCTGATTGCGCAGACTGGTGCGTGACCAGTTCTCCAGCGATCCCGCAAATCCCCGACATCCTGCGTATGTCCTTCCTATTTCGCCGCTTCGGCGTACAACTGTTGATAGCCTCGAACCATGGCTTCGAGGCTGTGCTGCTCGCGGGCTTCCGCCAGCGCGCATTGCGCCAGCGCCCGGCGTGCATCCGGGTTATTCGCAAGTTCGATCAGTGCCATTGCCATTGCTTCAGGCGCTTGCGCGGGAACGAGCCGTCCAGCTCTGCCGTCCGACAATATCTCCGGAATTTCGTGAATGCTGGTCGCGACAATCGCGCGGCCGGCCGCCTTTGCCTCAATAAGTGCCACGCCAAACGTTTCGAATTTCGACGCCAGCACAAACACGTCGAAACTTCGCATGACAAGTGGAATGGAATCCGAGTGGCCGAGAAAGGTGATGCGCTCAGCAATCCCGAGAGACACGGCAAGGTCCTGCAACTGCGATCGCAGCGGTCCGTCGCCGGCCAGCAGCATATGCAGGCTTGGGCATTCCCGCGCGGCAATCGCGAACGCTTTGAATTGGCTTGGATAATCCTTCTCCTCAACCAGCCGTCCAACGCTCCCCACGAGGAGCGCTCCGGATGGTATTCCGAGCGTCGCTCGGAAGGCAGCGATGTCGGTCTCCGTGTAGCGCTGAAATGCCTCTACGTCTATTCCGTACGGGATAGTTCGCAATTTTCGGATGGGTAACCCATTAAATCGAAAAAAGCGCGTACCCAGTGCTCCCGACACGGCGACCAGGACTTCCACAAGACTACACGCGACACGGTTGCGATACACCTGCCGCCGGCTCACGGTCGCTAAGGGTTGTGGAAGGTATGCGTATTCCCGGTCCGGAACCTGGCACGCGAAGGCGCTTAACGACCCGATAACCGGCGAGCCGGTCACGCGGCCAACGAGCCCGCCAAGCAGTATCGGACGCGGGTTGAAACAGTGCAGGAGATGCGGGCCGACAGATCGAACGAATCGCCGTAGGCGAATCAGCGCCTCGGGGCGAATGCCATTCGGGATACCAAGCAGCTCCGTGCGAACGCCCGCGCTGCGCAATCGCTCGGCGAGCAATGAATCGGCCGCCGACAACGACGCGACGATCGGCACGAACCTCGTTCGGTCCATGTGGATCGCGAGATCGACGAGGCTCTTCGTTTTGCCGCTGAGACCAAGGCTGTCGACCAACAGCAGGATCGACTTCATCAGGTGACGCTGCACCCTGCCGTCAGCAAAACCACTGCTCGTACCACGCGGACAGGTTCATGAGACACCACAGATCGAAACTGTGATCCCATGTTCGTGTCACATGGCGGTCCCACATCCACCGCACATAATCAAAATTCAGCAGTTTGGCGGAGCGCAGTGGTGAATCGAACAGTATCTGCTCTGCCCACGGCCGCAGTTCGCCCGCCAGCCAGTCCGGCAGTGGCACCCTGAATCCCTGTTTTGGCCTGTCGATGATTTCAGCTGGTAATACCCCGCGCAGCGCCTCCTTCAAAATATGCTTCGTCCGTGTGCCGGCGATTTTCAGGTGAGCGGGAAGCGACAATGCGTAGGAGGCGAGCTCGTAGTCCAGGAACGGCGCACGCGCCTCCAGGGAGTGCGCCATCGAAAACTTGTCGACGCGCATGAGAAGCAGTTCGGGAAGGCGGTTCGACAACTCTACGAACGACACCTGCTGAAGGAAGTCCGCGTGCGGGTGAACGGCGTGCAGTTCGTCGTAATATCCTTTGACGATCGCAGCGGAGCGGCCCGTCGACCGGACATGCCCATTTTCCTGAATCAGTCGTCGCTTCTCGGTTTCCCAGAACGCGATCGTCAAGCCCCAATAGAATGGCTCGTTCTCAGCGGCACGCCTCAGTACATCGAGGGATCCATCGCCTCGTCCCAGCGCACGGGCGCTTTGATAAAGTCCCTCTCGAATGAATCGCGGCAACGTCAGCAGCGGACGCCATCTCCGATTGTACGAACGGGAAAGGTGCACGAAATCGGGATAACCGCCAAACACCTCGTCACTGCCTTCACCCACCAGGACAACAACCACACCGCCGGCACGAGCCGCCTTCGACACGAAATACATAGGCAGGCACGCGGGATCCGCGATTGGTTCGTCCTGATGCAGCGCCAGATCAGGCAGACACGCTTTGCAGTCGTCAGCGGTGATTTCGACCTCCTGATGCTGACAGCCATACATCGCTGCAACCTTGCGGGCATACGGAATGTCGTGAAAGTTCTCAGCGTCGCCAAAGCCAGTGAACGACGCGGAGAAGGTATGCAATCGGTCCGACATCAATTCACTCATCAACGCAACATTCGAACTCGAATCGATCCCACCGCTCAGGAACGCGCCAACCGGAACATCGCTCATTAATCGCTTCTTCACCGCCTGTCTCAACAGGCGGTGAACTGTCTCCGACGCCTCCGCCTCCGACACGTCTGCTCGCCATGAACGTGCGTCCGCCGCGGGTGACCAGAATCGCTCGACTCGAATCTCGCCGTGCATGTCGCATTCGAGCCAATGCGCAGCCGGAAGCTTGCGGATGCCACTGAACAGCGTATAAGGGGCCGGCACATTCGAAAACGTCAGGAAATAGTCCAACCCTTCTCGATCGAGCTCGCGCGTCACCTCGGGGTGTTGCAGAAGAGCCTTGATTTCCGAAGCAAAGAGCAGCTTCGAACCGATGACGGTGTAGTACAGCGGCTTCTTCCCCAGCCTGTCCCGCACAAGCAGCAGGCGCTGTTCCTTGGCGTCCCAGATCGCAAATGCGAACATGCCGTCGAGTCGCGGAACGCAGTCTCTGCCGAGTTCCTCGTAGAGGTGGACGATCGCCTCCGTATCGGTTCGTGATCCGAACTGGTGACCGGATTGCTCGAGGCGTTCGCGGAGCGCCAGCTGGTTGTAGATTTCGCCGTTGAACGTAATCCACACATCGCCGGATTCGTTCGTCATCGGTTGCTGGCCGCGCGCACTGAGGTCGACGATGCTGAGTCTTCGGTGCGCCAGCACGACTCGCCGGTCGGGGCTTCGGTACAAGCCGGCGCCGTCGGGCCCGCGATGCCGCATTGCATCACGCATGCGTGTGACACGCTCAGTCTCGTCGCAGACCGCGGCGCCGTAGTTAAAGAGTCCCGCAATGCCGCACATATGATGAGACGCTACGCGGTGTCCGTCCGCTCAAGCGCAGAGTTTCGCTGCAGCGGCTGCCGGGGGTCCTGGTATAGGAACATGTACGCGGAGGCCATCCGTTCAAACGAGAAGTATCTCTCGTACCCACGTCGCGCATTTTCGGCATGACGCTGCCGAAACGCTGGATCCGATTGATACGCCACAATAGCTTCCGCCATTGCGTCGACGTCGCCAGGCGGTACAGCGTGACCCGCATCAGCACGCATCACCACGTCGCCCATTCCGCCGACATCGGTGACAACCGATGGCAGTCCGGCAGCCATCGCCTCGAGCAATGAGATCGGCACTCCCTCGCTGATCGAGGAAAGAACGAATAGGTGCGAACGAGCCAACCAGTCTCCGACGTCGGATCTCGCGCCCAGGAACGTTACATTTTCCGCGCAGTCCAAGTCGGCGGCCAGCCGCTGCAGCTGCGACTTCATTGGACCATCACCAACAATCCAGAGCCGCACAGCCGGTGCAACCTGCCTGACCTTCGACAGCGCACGCACCAGAGTTGCGTGATCCTTGGGCGGTCCAAGTCTCGCCACCGTGACGATGTTGAAGGCATGTTTGCTCTCAGACGGCGGCTCGGCAGCGCCTGGACCGGAAACCGACGCAGGCTTCGCTCCGTTCCAGATCGTGACCAGCTTCCACGGCTGGGCGAATGTTGCGCGAGCGAGATTCGCTTCCGCTTTCGGACAGACTGCCACGACGCGGTCGGCACATCGTGCCGCCAACCAGAACAGCCCCTGGCGTCGGTAGTTACGCGGCCGCGAAACTATTCCGTGACGCGTGCAGATAATCGATTTCGCTCTCGCAAACCGACCGGAAACGGCACCAATCACAGATGCGACCACGTTGTGGCAGTGCACCACATCCGGACGGAGTGTGAGAAAGGAACGCGCCAGGCGAGCGATTAACCGCGGATATGACGCGGGGCCGTGAGTGACGACGTCGAACCCTTGCTCCTGCAGCGTCTCACCGAGAATGCCGCAACTGAACAAGCAATGGACGGATACCTCGTGGCCTTCCGCGCGATGTTGATGGCAGAGGGACTGGACCATGATTTCGGCCCCGCCTATGTCCATACTGTCAATCACATGTGCAATGCGCATCCGACCGTACCTGCTCACCGACTCGATTCAAGCGACAGTTGTTCAGCCGACTCGGAGCTACCTTCATGAGCGGCAACGGCATGGAATTCATGCAGCGGGTCGCATCTCCGACTTCCTCGGGTCGCGCGCGCTAATCCAATGGCTGGAAGCAATTGCGGCAGCAAAGCTTGTTCCAGTATATCTATTGATTCTTTGCCGCATCCGGCCCGGATTTACGCAACGCGAGATGTGGATGCGATGTCTTTCCTTAGCGACTTTCTACACTTGTCGCCCTTGAAGAAGACTTTTACGACCAGAAGCGCCTGCTCGATGAGGAACGACGTTGGCGACGGCCCGCGGTACCCGGCTACCTCAGTGAACGATCCGCACGTTTCTGGGGGGCGCCAGTTCCGACGATGGCGCCAGAGCGGCTGGCTGAAATCCTGAGCCGACGCCGATGCTCACATCGGCGGTCGAGGACGAACTCCCATCCGAGGCCGTCAGTCGAAGCGTATACGTGCCGTTCGCGCTGAATCTTGCCGTCGTGTAGCCCGTCGTCGGACTGCTGAAATCAACCGAACCCGGCCCGCTGACGAGAGACCACTGCAGCGTCAGCGTCCCGTTCGGAAGGCTGTCGTCCGCCGCATAACCAGATAACTTCGCAACGGCGGTAGTGTCCGCAATGCCGAAGGAAGGCCCGGCGTAAACCATCGGTCTCTTGTTTGACGTGACGATCGCGGGCGCCGTCGCCGGCAACGAGCTGGTCTGCACGGCTCCGATGTCGCCCGCTCCATCCTGAGGATCCTGCACGCCGCGGAGCGGGCTGTTATTCGCGGGCGCATACACCCATCGGAAGTACGACAGGATGTCGCTTACCTTATACGCGCCGTTCAGAATGTCGGTATCGTTGAACGGAAAGCCCGACTCGTCACTTGAGCCGGTGCCCGTCTGTCCGGTTCCAATCGGAAGCGGTCCGCGAAATTGTGGGTCCACGTTGTTGTTCGCACACAGACCGATATCGTGGCCCCCCATCCCGCTCTGACACAGACTTCGACCTGTTGCCGCGAGATCGTAGACGATGCTTCGCTCGGTGGTTGGATCAAAGAAAGTGCTGTTGTAGTCCATGTAGACCGCGCGCGCCGGCGGCGGCGTGACGTAGCCTTCGGTAAAGTCGGGGCTGACGGCACTTGTACACTCCGATGTTGGACATCCACGCGCCAGCAGCTTGAGTCGGTAGGCGACGTTATTTCGCCACGAGCTCAGTGTTGCGCCGTTGACGACCCAAATCAACGACTTCACCGCCGCACCACGCATGTCCATCGTGTTGTTGTAAATCGACAGTGTGTTTCCAGGCTGAAGCAGACCAAAAGCCGAATCACCAGAGGCCGGCCGCGTGCCGAGCGTGTATGTGTTGATTCCCGGAAAGCGCGTCAAAAGAATGTTGTGATGTACCGATCCGCCATTTCCGATGCGAACGAACTGATGTGGCTCCAGTTCGGCGATCACGTTGTAACTGAGTGTCCCGTCGATGCCATTTGCGACCCAGTGACCAGTACGGAAGATGTTGTTCTCCGCGACGGAACCAGCTGCAAGCGCTCCGAGGTTGTACACCTGTGACCAGACCGGCACGTCTGGTGTTACGTCGAGAATCGAATGGGAATAGTTGTACGACAGGTAAGCGCCACTGCCGCGGATGGTAAAGCCGACTCGTTTGCCAATGAGTACGTTGCCATCGGCGTCACACTGGGACGAACAGCCGGGTGCCGCGCCGATCACCCAGTTCGGCGACCCAACTTCAATCCACGACCGGAAGACCCGGTTACCCTGGAAGTACTTCCGTACCGTAGATGGCCCAGACTCCTTGAACCACGGCCGAGCGAGAGCGGCGTTGGTGTTGATCGACACCAGATTGTCGGCCGCGTACATATTGCGATTGAAGACCACGTATGAATCGGCACCCGTGTAGAGGTTAAAGCCCCCCGAACGCCGGAATGCGGAGTCCTGGATGTCCAGATAGGCTCCGGAACCCAGGTAGGCATAGTCTCCCGATCGTTGCCCGCCAAGAACGTCAAGCGACTCGGTGCCAACATCGGCGAAATCCACATATCGAGCCCTGAAGTGTCCCGTCCAACTGGCGTCAGGAACAACGAACCGGTGTCCGCCGCCGGTGACAACGCAGTGCCGGGCTGCGGTACCAACAAGCTCCACGCTGTCGTCATTGCGCAACGTGATATCGCTGCTCAACGAAAACTGGTCGTTGGTGCACGTGTACTTTCCCTGCGCCGGCGCCGACGGATCTCCCGGCGGTGGATCGATCGATGGCGCAGGCGCGTTGGGGTCGCTTCCTGCGGTAGGAGCCGTGACGCTGAGGGTCACGCGCCTCGTGTCGGCCGCTAGCGTCGCGGAAATGACCACGTTCGCCGAGCTGGAGAGTCGGGAAGGATCGACGATAAATCGTGCTGAGCTCCCGCCGCCAGAGATGATCACCGACGCCGGGACATCCACAGAAGTAGTGCTGGCGGACACGCGAACCGTGAGCGCGTTCGCTGCCGCAGGCGACACGGTGACGACGCAGTTTGCACGTGCTTGAGTCGCAAGCGCCGCGGGGGAACAGTCCAGGGCAGCGAGCGTCGGGTTATCGGACGTTGGGGGTTGAGGCGAGGACGGCAGGGGCTCGGCCACCGTGCCGGTCGATGCGACCACGAACGCCCCTGACTGGGACTTGAATCCGACGGTGCCCGAATTGTCCACGATCACCGAATTCTGCTCCGCAAGGAGCACGCCGTTACGGGTCACGGAATAGGTGCCAGGCGCAAGGCCGGCGACAACATAGGTACCCGTTCCGCTGTGATCGGTCGTAAACCTTGCCGTCGTGGACGTCGCGGACGCAAAGGTCCCGTTACCTGCATCCGTGACGCCTTTCGGAAGCACTACTACCTTCGGCGCATCGCCACCGATCTGAAGCGCTTCAAAACCAGTGTCGACGCTCGTTAGTCGCGTGATGCCAGGCAGCGTGCCGGTTGTGCTCGTGGCGTACAGAACAGTGAGGCCCGTATACACGTTGGAGGGCGCCGGATCTGTGACCTCTGCACGCCAGTTCGCCGGCGCGCCACCGCCGTCCACATTGCGGACGAGCGCCACCCGGGCCGATGCCGGAAGCACCGTGTTCACAAACAGCTTCGAACTGCCTGCCGTGCTCGTGATGACGCTGCCGGACACGGCGGGGGTGCTGGCGCTCGAAAGTTGCCACCGAATTTGCTTCGTGTGCGAACCGCTGGTTGATCGGATTCGGTCGGAAATCACATACACGCCGTCACCAAGCGCGACGAACGATCGAAAGAAATATTGCAGCGTTCGTTTGTCAGGGAGCTGGTAGTAGTCGTACGCGGTGGCAAACTCGTTCTGCGCGAACGCATAATCGTTCGTCAATTTCTGGATGGGTGCCTTGTAGATACCAAACCCGGTTTGACATCCCTCGTACGCCGGACCGGTGAAGCATCGCCCTCCGGCCGTGTCACCTCCATCCCAGAAGTACAGCGTGTTGGCATAGGCATTTCCCATCAGCGCCAGTTCGGGGGAACCGGAAGTGCCATCGCCGGTGCCTTTCCAGTAATTCGACTGGACGAGCAGGTAGTCCGTTCCGCGCGTCAGATCGACGTGACCGGAATATTTTGGAGTTGATGCGGAGTAGTGCGCGCCCGAGGCGTTAAACAACGCGTAATCGGCGCGGTCGGACCAGTCCGATCTCCAGTACACGTTGGCTTCCCCTCCGTCGGAGAAGAAGTATGGAGGCTGACTCGTACGGTAGTCAGATGATGCACGCGTCGATTTGTAGAACATCAGCCGATCGTAAATTTCGGCGCGTTGCATTATTTCGGCACCTTGCGGAGGGGGCGCAATGTGGTCGTAAAACCACTGCATCCACGCGCCCTCCGTCGTCCCGGCCAAGGTATGAGACAGGAGCAGCGCCTCGGACAACGTCATGATGCCGGTCCACGCGCCAGTCCATTGGCCGAACGTCGGTGACTTGAAACGATCCGGCTTCAGGTTGTAAATGAGATTGCGCGCCCAGCGTTTTTGATAGTCCTGACTCTGTGGAAGGTCGACGCCAGTCGCAGTCTTAACAAGATCGTAGTACTTCGCAAGCCGCGAGATATCGTTGCCGCCGTAGTTGAATCCGGTCACGGCAAGGCCGCTGTAGTAGAAGCCTGTACGATCGTCGGCGGCTTTGGCGGTGGTGCTGGGCGGGTTGAAGAATTTCGGGTCGAAGTTCGTGTACCAGTTGTTGGCTGTCCAATCGAGCCAGGATTGCGCCTGCGGGTTTTCGTCGAAGGTCGCGTATCCGGTCGCAGCCGCGCCGGTGATGTGGTTCGCCCAGTAGTTGCTCGATGGATCGTTGATGGCGTACGCGTTGGCCGCGGTCCATGTATTCCAGACGTTGAGCGTTGTGTAGACGGCGGTCTTCTGCGATGGCGTGAGCAGCTCGTAGAACCAGTCGTAACCCAGCGCCACGCCTAGCGTTGCACCAAGGCTTCCACGCCCGGAGTCTTGAGATACCGGGGACGTCATCCCTGCGGCACCGAGCATGCCAATCCAATTCAGCAACTCCAACGCCTTCGCCGAATAGGCGCTCCCTCCGGCGACGCGATAAACGATCCCAAGCTGAGTGAACGCATCCTTCCACCCGGAACCCGATGCGCCGTACGTGATATAGCCACCGTCTTCGCCGCCCGCCATGAAGAACGTGATCGGTCCGGTGAAGGTGCCGAACGACGATGCGTTGACCGGGATCGTAAATGTACGACTTCCAGTCTTGGTCGCCGCCCAGGCTCCGGCAGGTGGTTGATTGTTGACAGCTGTCCAGGCACCGGATGCGCCCGCCAGGTAGACAGTTCTGGCGGTCCCGGTCCAGGGCAAGTTCTCGGCACTGGTGAATTGGACCGGGTTCGTATTCGACGCTGCGATAATGGTGACCTTAGGCACTGCCTGCTGCACGATTGCGTCAGCGCTTGCCTTCACCGCCACCCAGTCGGGATCGGATGCGGCACGCTTCGCTGCGATGTCGGCGACCATCTGTGAACCAAGCCACAATCGGGGGTGACTTGCAATGACGGTCGTCGCCGCGGCGCGCGTGGGGCGCTGACTGGTCAACGTGAGCGCTGCCGCCGTCACCGCGACGGCGGCAAGGGCCATGCGTAGGGTTCTCGAGCGCATCGACAGGTGCAGTGGACGTGTTGCCATCACATTGACTCAGAGGGGAATAGAGCTGAGGGTTCGCGCGACTACAAAATTCGTTCCGCCGACTCTGCCGGCAACCTGGGCGCGATGTCCCTCACAAGCCTCTTTCGTGTACTTGGATTTCAATAGTGTTTCGGTCGATAAAGCCCTCGGCGCAGCCTTCTGCCCCGCGTTGTAAGGTTCGCGGTTTGTGTATGGTTATATGAACGACGGACATGTTCACGAAATTGCTCACGTACGTGTGCGTCGGCGCGGTTGCGAAGTTGTTATTGCCGAGGGAGCATTCCGCAGGACCCACCCCTATCGGACGCGCCATCGCGATGCTATATCTCTTATTCGCGCCGGCAGCCGACGGCCCCGTTTAGCCGACGAAGCCAACGCACCGGCCGACGTTGACTTCCGGACGATATGACGTCGAACGACAACACCCGTACTATCACGAAGAACTCGTTTTGGTACACGGTCGAGGGGTCGGCAACGACCCTCGTCATGTTGCTCGCCTCCGTCCCCGTGGCAAGGGTGATGGGCCCCGACATTCTCGGCCGGTACATCTTCCTGGTCTTCGTCACCGGCATCGCACAACGAGTCGCGAATGTCGGAATTCCTGCTACGACGTGCAAGTACATGGCGGAAGCGCTCGGCCAGGGCCATGGGGATCTGGCGCGCGCGATCTTCAGCGCGACCATGCGGGTTCAAGCTGTCGTCGCAGCAGCTGTCACTTTGATTGCCGTCGGAATCGTTTATTTCTTTGACCACTCACCCAGCCGGCTGGTGGCGTATCTCATCGTGGCGAGCATTTTTCCGGGCATGGTGAATAACATTCCGGCCCAGGCAAATCTGGCGGCCGAGAATTTCGGTGCGAATCTGCCGGCGAGCTTCGCGAACTTTGCATCGTATTCGCTGCTCGTCGTGCTCACGTTGTGGTACGGCTGGGGCTTGGTGGGACTTGCGACCGCGACTCTCGTGTCACGAGTAATCGAGACGGCCGTCAGATACATCGGGGTGCAACGCTGGCTGCGAGCATATCGCATCGGAGCTATTCCTCAGGATCTGCGAACGCGAATGTTCACGTTCTCACGCCAGAACCTCGTCGTGTTGCTGCTCAGCATCATCGTGTGGGACCGTTCGGAGCTGCTGTTCTTGAACCACTTCTCACCAACGACACAACTCGCGTTTTATTCGCTGGCGTTCAGCGTCATCAAACAGCTGCTCATGGTGCCGTTGGCGTTCTCGAGTGCCATCGGCGTCACGATTCTCGCGCAGTACGGTCGCGACGCACGTGAACTGAAAGGACTGATATACAACGGAACCCGCTATGTAACATTGCTGTCGATTCCGCTGTTCATCGGCGTCGCGGCCGTATCCCACCCGCTCATCTTGATGGTCTATGGGCATGTTTATGCGGACGTAATCCCGGTGTTGGCGCTGATGAGCGTCCTGGCGATCCCCAGGGCATTCCAGGTGTTTTCAGAGCATCTGCTGCAGGCGACCGAGACGCAGGCGTTCATGGTGCGGTGGCTCACACTTTCAGCAGTCGCGAACCTCCTGTTCGATTGGCTGCTGATTCCACGATACGGCGCGATTGGTGCGGCGATCGCCAACGGCGTCGGGCAAACTCTTGCGGTTGTCGGAGTGTGGGCGAAAGCCACGTCCATTTTGAACGTGCAGCCACCAACCCGATTCATGACACGCGTGTTTGCGGCTGGCGCAGTGATGTTCGCCGCCGTCTGGCCGATCAGCTATTGGGTTCGGCCCGTCATCGCCCTGGCGCTCGGCATTCCGCTTGGAGCCGCCACGTTCTTCGTCTGCATACGCCTGATGCGGTGCCTGGAGACGACCGACCTGGTCCGTCTCCAACAGCTCACAGCGCGACTGCCTGGACGACTACGAACCATGGTCGATGCCGCTCTCGTATTCATGACCGGCGCAGCCGCGACACGCCACGAACCGACTGTTGAAGCCGTGAGCACGTTCAGAACCTGATTCCGGGCGTGGATTCGAAAGCCGTCGCCGAGCCGCTCGACACGACCGTGGAACGGTTACAGATCAGCGTCGTTATTCCCGTCTACAACTCCTGGCCGCGCGTCCGCAACGCCATCCGCAGTGTGTTTGCGCAGACGTATCAAGCACATGAAGTTATCGTCGTCGATGACGGGTCGACCGACGAATCCGCGGCTCACATCGAGCGCGAATTCGGTGGTCGCGTTCGCTGCCACGTTCAAGAAAACGGAGGTCCTGCGTCCGCTCGAAACGCCGGAGTGAGGCTGAGCGCCGGTGCGGTGATCGCGTTTCTCGATTCGGACGACGAATGGGTTTCCGACAAACTTGCGGCGCAGATCGCCGAAATGCGCCGAGACGCTGTCAAGCTCGTGGCGTGTGAAGCAGTCGTGCGCGACGACCGTGGTGAAGAGATCGGACGCCGAACGCTGCCGAGACCATTCGATCGCAAGACTGTCGCGCAGCAACTTCGGATGAGAACGACGATACCCATGGGCGTGCTGGTTGACCGTGCCGTGTTTATGGAGCTTGGCGGATTCAACGAATCGTTGTTCTGCGGCGAAGATCGCGACCTGTGGGCACGAATAGTGTCGAAATATGAAATCGCCGCAGTGTACGGTCCGCGCTTGATCGTGACCGATCGCGAGGGTGGCGCGTCGCGCGACAGCACCCGCGTATTGCGGGATGGCCTGATTGTAAACCGCAGTGTTCAACGCCTTTTTCCGTCGACGGGTCCGTTAGGATCGTTCGTTGATGCAGTGCTGCTCCGCAAAGCAGATTCGAATCTCCATTGGTCGGCGGCGTGGCTGTGCACGCAGAGCGGTCAGCGTCGAAAAGCCCTCGATTATGTGCTGCGATCGTTGTGGCTGTATCCCTGGTCCCGATTGCGGTCGAAATTGGGGCTGACGTTTCGCATCTTGGTCGGCAGGCGCACTTGATCGCTGCTGCGACCAATCGTCAGCTGGGCCCCAATCGTGAGCTTCGAATCGTCAGCCTCAGCTCTGAATTCCCCAATCCGACGGAGCCTGGGAAAGGCTTATTCGTCCGCGCTCGTTTGCTGGCCGTCGCCGCACGTGCACATCTGAAGGTGATCGCACCGGTCGCGCTGCTCGATTACGCAAACCCCCGCAGCCAGCTCTTCGCGTCATTCCGCGTCCCTCCTCAACGACGCGAGAACGGGATCGAGATCTTGCATCCGAGGTGGATTTATCCGCCCAAAGGCGGCTGGGTTAATGCGTTCCTGCTAGCCGCCCGCCTCCTTCCGCCGATTGCCACATTGCGGGCACGCGAGGGGTATGCCGCCATCGATGCGCACTACGCGCATCCCGAGGGAATTGCGGCCGTACTAGTCGGACGCGCTTTAGGCATGCCTGTGCTTATAACCATGCGCGGCAGCGAGTTGCGCTATCGGAACCAGCGGATAAAGCGGTACTGGATTGGATGGGCACTGAAGAGAGCAAGCCGCGTCATCGCAGTGTCCGAAGGCCTGCGGCAGCTCGCGCTCGAACTCGGCGTACCTTACGCGCGGACCGCCGTAATCCCCAACGGAATCGATGCCGACATGTTCCATCCGCGCGATCGACGCGGCGCGCGCGAGAAGCACAAACTCGGCGATGATCCTGTGATTCTCTGTGCTGGCGATCTCGCCGAGCTGAAAGGACATCATCGGGTCATTCGAGCTGTCAAGACGCTGACTGATCGCGGGTTGAAGGCTTCTCTCGTCATTGCGGGCGGCGTGGGACGATCCGGCCGCTATGCGGCGGCGATTCGGCAACAGGTGATCGACTGCGGTCTGGAGGATCGCGTGCGCTTCACGGGTGAAGTGAAGCAGGATGCACTTGCCGAGCTGATGTCCGCGGCCGACGTGTTTTGCTTGGCGAGCTCCAGCGAGGGATGGCCAAATGTCGTCAACGAGGCGCTCGCCTGCGGAACGCCGGTTGTCGCAACCGACGTCGGCGCAGTCAGGCAAATGATCACGTCGCAGACCTACGGATTTATCGTTCCCGTCGACAATCCCGACGCACTGGCGGATGCGCTGGGGTCGGCGCTGACGCGGCAGTGGGACCACGACGTCATTTCGGCCTGGGGACGATCGCGGTCGTGGGATCACGTCGCCAACGAAGTGCTCGTGCAGGTTTCCGCTGCGGTCGCCGAACACTCTTCGCGGCAGACGCCGCGATGACTCGGATGGACGTCATCGTCAACGCCGACGATCTCGGCATGAGCGCCAAGGTTAACGACGCGATCTTTCAGCTCATCGCCGCCGGACGAATTTCCTCCGCAACGATTCTCGCCAACGGTCCGGCGATGAAGGAAGCGGCAGCGCAACTGCATCGGTTCCCACAATGCTCATTCGGCATTCACTTGAATCTGACGCAATTTCAGCCGTTGACTGGGGGAGCCACCGCCAGCGTATTGACCAATGGCACCGGTGAACTCTCACGCGACATCGAAACGGCCTTTCCCACCATGGCTCTCCTGCGGGCCGCCTACAAAGAGTGCTGTGCTCAGGTGGATGCGCTGGCAGCCGCCGGGGTGAACATCAGCCACTTCGACTCGCACAACCACGTGCACACGCGCCCGCATATTTTTCCGGTGCTGAAGGCGGTGCAGAAACGGTATCGGACACGAAGAGTGCGAATCGCGAAAAACCTGTACTCCTCCACTCAACCGGCGTCGGCATCGCTTCGGTGGAAGAAGCGCGCCTACAACGCGGCCCTGCGCAGCCTGTATCACACACAGACCACCGATGTGTTCACCGAGTTCCTCACGTTCGTAGAGGTATGGCAACAGCGCAAGCCAGAGTGCCGCAGCGTTGAGCTGATGGTGCACCCGGGCGCATCCTACGCCTCCGAGGAGGAATCACTCCTGGGGTCAGACTGGGTCGGCCGCCTCGGGCCTGCGGTCAGATTGATCGACTACAGGCAGATTGGCAGCTAGATAACGTTCGTAGACCTACGAGGGAAGGTGCGCCTCGAGTCGAGGAAACAGTGCCTGGACGAATTGCGTCACGCGCTGTTGGGCAGGTGCCTCGTCGTTTTCCGATGGTAAGACGGGACTGATGACGCGCACCAACGCGGCGTCGGACCGATTGAGCCGGACGGCGTCATAGACCATGAACAGCTTGCTCCAATATTCACTGGCGACGATGCGGCCGTGCGCCTGGTACCAGTAGGCGACAACCTGTTTGTCCGCGCCCTTCTGAATCACCATCCGGTTGACGACAATCGGCTCCCGACCGGGAATGGCAATCGCGGCGTGCGCCGCTTTGACAGGCTCCCACCCGGACCCCGGGATACAGTTCAGTGGCGAGTGGATAGTGTCACCTTCACGCTGACTCTTGTAATAGCCGACGTACAGCGCGACTGAAGATGGAATACGACGCGATGGATCGTAGTAGTCGCGATTGATGTACTCGTCGACGCCGAGAACCGAGACGATGTCCGACGTGAGTTGGGGTTCATCGCGTCCCGCCCACGGACCAATCTGTTTTGACAGCTTCGCCAGCGGTTGCCGCAGCGGAACCAGCTCGGGCTGCGTTGCGTGAGCGACATACGCAGCCCACAAGATCAAACACGCGCTCAGCACCACGACTCGTCGAATCATTGTTTGGGATCTCACGCAGTCACTGCGCCCGGAAGCGTCTCCTGAACCGTGCGCCGCGGTGCAAGGA
>JBKPTT010000045.1:0-10164 GCA_046735635.1 Acidobacteriota bacterium
GGGTGGTGCTGATCGCTCGCCTGGTCCGTCTGCCTCCGGTCCGTTCGTTGGCACTCGCCGCCCTCGTGGCTGCGGGATATGTCGCGCTGCTCGGCTGGCAGGCGCCTGCCACTCGGGCGGCAGCTCTTGCAGCAACCCTCGCGTGGTGCCGAGCTCGACAGCGGAATGTGCAGGCCGATCCTCTGCTTGGGGCCACCTGCCTCGCGGTTCTGCTGGCGGATCCCTGGGCAATCACTGACCTCGGCGGATGGCTGTCGGCGGCGGCGCTGTGGGGAGCGACGACGTGCACGCGATGGAGCGATCGAGTGCTCGGTAGCGGGATGTGCTGGCGCTGTCTCAGCTCTTCCATCGGTGCCACGCTCGCTACGGCACCGCTTACAGCGGGCGTCCTGGGCACCGTCGCAATGGTGGGGATCGGGCTCAACTTCGCGGCGATTCCCCTTGCGGCAGTCGCGGTCCCCGGAGTGTTTGCCAGCCTTCTCGCGTTTCCGGTCTGGCCCGGCTTGGCAGGTTCACTCGCCGCAGGGTCGGGGCTCGCATTGCACGGGCTTGAGCTACTCGCCCGGGTTGGTGCGGCCGTTTCCGGCGGCCATCTCGTCATGGAGCCCGGCATCAAAGCCGCGGCTCCCTGGATCGCAGTGCTGATCGTTCTTCTCTGGGGCATGAGAGGACGGACCACGTTGGCTGAAGGTGGCCGCCGGTGGGCGTGGGCTGGCGTGGTCGCACTCTGGGTCCCGCTCGCGATCAGCTGGCTTGATCGCGCGCCTGACGAGGGCGGCGTCCTCGCGTTACATTTTCTCAACGTGGGGCAGGGGGACGGGGCCGTCCTTCGCACGCCTCACGGCCGCTTCGTGGTGATCGATGCGGGCCCCAGGACGGATCGCCGGGACGCGGGGCAGCGGGTCGTGGTGCCGTTCCTCGCCCGACAGGGGGCGCCGACCGTCTCGGCGTTGATTGTTTCCCACGCCCACGCCGACCACGTCGGCGGCGTGCCTGCCGTCCTCGATCGGTTTCGAACCGGAATAGTGATCGAGCCGGGCAGACCGTTCGCAGATCCCGCCTATTATCGCTTTCTCGACGAAGTGGCCGCCGACGGCGTGCCTTGGCATCCCGCTGTGCCAGGCGATCGATTTGACCTCGACGGCATCTCGTTCAGCCTGCTGCATCCGGACAGTACCTGGCCCGGATTGGGCGACGACCTGAACGAAGACTCGGTGGTTCTGCTGGTCGAATATGGCGGGTTCCGTGCTCTGTTCCCCGGTGATGCCGGTCTGCTGGCCGAGGCTTGGCTCAAGGGCCGGGTAGGGCACATCTCGCTGCTCAAGATCGGCCATCACGGAAGCCGCGGCGCCACCGGCAACGATTGGCTTGACGAGCTGATGCCGCGGGCTGCTGTGATCTCGGTGGGCCGCAACAACTATGGTCACCCATCGACGCAAGCCTTGGCGAGGCTGGCGGCGCACCGGGTCGATCTGTGGCGAACGGATCGGGATGGGCAGGTGGATGTGACGACGAATGGAGAGACGATGACGGTGCGGAGCAGGGGACGGATTGAGACCTTCCAATTGCGTGAGCAGTGAACAGTAGACAGTGAACAGGAAGTTCCGCTCGACACCGAAGCCCCCGTTCACCGTTCACTGTTCACTGTTCGCGCTTTTCTAACTACGGAGACTTGCCGTGATACCCAATCCCACATCCGTCACCACCATCGAGGCGTTCATTCTCGAGCAGGAGAGCCGGTATCCGGAAGCCACCGGCGAGCTCTCGAATCTCCTCTATGACGTGGCACTCGCGGCCAAGATCATCGCGGCAGCGATTCGGCGGGCCGGGCTGGTCAACATTCTCGGCAGCGTCGGACATCGGAACGTGCAGGGGGAGGAACAGCAGAAGCTCGATGTCTTTGCCAACGAGACCATCAAGAATTGCCTGAAGCACACCGGCCGGGTCTGCGTAATGGCGTCGGAGGAAGATGAAGACATCATCCCGATCCCGCCCGAATTCCCGCTGGGCAAATACGCGGTCCTTTTCGACCCGCTCGACGGCTCTTCGAACATCGACGTGAACGCGGCAGTCGGCACCATCTTCAGTATCTATCGCCGGGTCAGTTTGGATGTGCGGGGGACCGTGAACGACGTGCTCCAGCCGGGCTGCAGGCAGGTCGCAGCGGGTTACGTGATGTATGGTTCGAGCACCATGCTGGTGTACACCACCGGCGAAGGCGCCCACGGATTTACGCTCGATCCCACCATCGGCGAGTTTCTGCTGTCTCACCCCCGAATCATCACGCCCAGAGTCGGTACGTACTACAGTGTGAATGAATCAAACTTCGGGCGTTGGGATCGAGGCTTTCAAACCGCTGTTCGGGGACTCAAGGGCGACATGCCGGACGTCATGAAGGCCAAGAACTGTCGCTACGCCGGCTCCCTTGTTGCCGATTTCCACCGCAATCTCATCGCCGGGGGCATCTTCCTCTATCCCGGCGATACCAAGAACCCCAACGGCAAGCTCCGCCTCCTCTACGAAGCGAGCCCCATGGCTTTCATCGCGGAACAGGCCGAAGGGTCCGCGACTGACGGCATCAACCGGATCCTGGACGTCATGCCGGACATCCTTCATCAACGCACGCCGCTCGTCATCGGGTCCCGCGAAGACGTTGGCTTCGTCGCCGACACGTTGCGCCGAGCGGCCTCGGCCCCTCAGCCGGTCTCGACCTCCGCCCTGTGAAGCAGGTTTACGGCCCCGGAGACTGGACCGGGAAGCCGGAGCGCGATTTGGGTGAGCCGGGAGCGTACCCGTTCACCCGCGGTGTCTACTCCGCGATGTATACCAGGCGGCTCTGGACCATGCGGCAGTACGCCGGCTTCGGTACCGCGGAGGAGACCAATGAGCGTTTCCGGAAACTGCTTGCCGCGGGTCAGATGGGGCTCTCGGTGGCGTTCGATCTGCCTACCCAGATGGGCTACGATTCCGATCATCCCATGGCTGCCGGGGAGGTGGGCCGTGTAGGGGTCGCGATCGATACGGTGGAAGATCTCGCCACTCTTTTCCGCGAGATCCCGCTCGACCGAGTCTCCAGCTCGATGACGATCAATGCCACCGCCGCAATTCTTCTCGCCATGTACATCGTGGTCGGCGAGGAACAGGGCGTGCCGCGCGGCAAACTCACCGGAACGGTGCAGAACGACGTGCTCAAGGAGTACGTCGCCCGCGGCACCTACATCTACCCGGCCCAGCCCTCCCTCCGACTGGTGGCCGACATCTTCCGCTTCGTGGCCGACGAGAAGCTCAGCTTCAATCCGATTTCCATCAGCGGCTACCACATGCGGGAAGCCGGCGCCACCGCCGTGCAGGAAGTCGGGTTCACCCTGGCCAACGGTCTCGAGTATGTGAAGGTGGCAGTCGCGGCGGGCCTCGATGTCAACGCGTTCGGCCCCCGGCTCTCCTTCTTCTTTGCCAGCCACAACGACCTTTTCGAGGAAGCCGCCAAGTTCCGGGCCGCGAGAAGGCTCTGGGCTCGGCTGGTCCGCGAGCGGTTCGGTGCGGATGACGCAACCTGCCGGCTTCGGTTCCACACCCAGACGGGCGGCGTGACGCTGCAGGCGCAACAGCCGATGAATAACGTGGTTCGGGTGGCCTACCAGGCGCTGGCTGCCGTACTCGGCGGCACCCAATCGCTTCATACCAACGGATACGACGAGGCTCTGGCACTGCCCACCGAGGAGTCGGCCACGCTCGCGCTGCGGACTCAGCAGGTCCTGGGCTATGAGAGCGGAGTTGCCAGCGTGGTAGACCCGCTGGCAGGAAGCTGGTACGTCGAAGCCTTGACCGACGAGATCGAGCAGCAAGCACGTGCATTGGTGGAGGAGGTGGATAAGCTCGGCGGAGCGGCAGCGGCGATCGAGAGGGGTTTTTTCCAGGAAGCGATCGCCCGCAGCGCGTACGCCCTGCAACGTGCCCAGGAATCGGGTGAGGCGACTGTCGTTGGAGTCAATCGCTTTACGGACGAGTCGGCGCCGCCCGCCATCGGTACGCCCAATTTTCAGGAATTGGAGCAGCGGCAACGGGCCCGCTTGGCAGCAGTCAAGGCCAAGCGCGATCGTCTCGCAGCCGACAGCGTCCTGTCCGCGGTGAGCCGCGCTGCCCGGTCAGATGAGCCGTTGATGCCAGCGATTATCGCGGCGGTCCGCGCTCGGGCAACGCTGGGAGAGATCAGCGACGCGCTGCGACAGGCATGGGGAGTCTATCGTCCACCCGTCTGAGCGGCTTCTCCCAGTCAGCATCAAGGCGCCCCACTGCGCCCCCCATCCAAGTGCACCGTGAGGAGCATATCGCTTGCTTCCGGCGCTTCGACATCGTGCGGCACGTCCCGTTCGAGCACCAGTAGGTGACCAGCGCCAAGCTCGTGAGTGGTGGCGGGGGTGGTGACCTTCACACGGCCGGACAGGACCTGGATGCTCACCAGACCGGGCGCTTGATGCTTGGGCAATGTTCCGCCTCGGTCGAAAGCGAAGAGCACGACCCGAATGTGTTCCTGGTGAAGTAATCCGATCTGGCGATGGCCGTCCTTGGCAGGGCGCGGCTCTTCCCGCAGCGCCTTGGCGGTGGCGCCCAGGTCCATTGCGATTTCAGGGCCTCGAGCACGGCTGGAAGGCGGCGGGCGAAGGCGTTCGTCTGGAGACACCGGAGCACTCACGGGGGCGGGAAGGTTTCCTTAAGCTAGCCGCGGGTTGAACCAGTGGCCAGCGGCAGCTAAGTTTATCGCCTGGTTTCAGTTAGACGACGCGAGCGACCATGCCGACGTATGAGTACGAGTGCCCTTCGGGGCACGTGTTCGAGAAGTTCCAGAAGATGACCGACAAGCCGCGCGCCAAATGCCCGGTTTGCGGCAAAGTCGCCACCCGGAAAATTTCGGGCGGTGCCGGCTTGGTCTTCCGGGGTAGCGGCTTCTACATCACCGATTACGGCAAGGACGGTAAAGGACCCCGCAAAGCTGAGACGGAGAAGAGCGCCGAAAGTGCTCCTGCCAAGAGCGACGCTAAGGAGGCGCCGCCCGCCAAGGCCGACAAGTCCGCTGAGGCTCAGCCAAAGTCCAAGAAGGCTGCTGAGTGAGTCAGGTGCTCAAGACTGAGCTTGCGAGGGTTGCTGAGCGGCTGGGCCATCCGGGCATCGACTTCGTTCTCGAACGCCCTCGCGATTCCGGACACGGTGACGTGGCGACCAATCTCGGCATGGTCCTCGCCAAACTGGAACGGAGCAAGCCCCGCCAGATGGCGGAGCGGGTCGTCGCGGAGCTTCACCTTCCTGACGGATTCGTTTCGAAGATAGAGATTGCGGGGCCTGGCTTCATCAACTTCTGGCTGGCCGACGACCAGCTTGCCGACGTCGTCGGAGAGATTCTCGAGCGCGGGCCCGCCTACGGGCAAAGCGAAATCGGGGTCGGCCTCCGGGTCAACGTGGAGTTCGTCTCGGCCAACCCCACCGGCCCGCTCCATGTCGGTCATGGCCGGGGTGCCGCGTACGGCGACGCTCTCGGCTCGCTGCTCGAGTGGACCAGCCATGCCGTCACCCGCGAGTTCTACATCAACGACGCCGGCGTTCAGATCGACAAGCTCGCCTGGTCGCTCTGGGCCAGAGTCCAGGAAGCGCTGGGGCGGGACAGCAATATCCCGGACGGTGGATACCACGGTCTCTACCTGGCCGAAGCGGCGGAACAGGTTCTCCGCGAAAAAGGCGCCGACTTCGCTGACTTGCCGGCCGAAGAGGGCGTGCGACAGTGCCGTGCGCTGGCGCTTCGGATGCAGCGTGAAGAGCAAGACCGCGACCTGGCCGACTTCGGGGTCCGCTTCAACGTCTTTACCTCAGAGCAGTCCCTATATGACAGGGGCATGGTCGAAGAGGCGCTCGTGCTGCTCGCCGAGAAAGGCCTCACCTACGAGCGCGAGGGCGCGCTCTGGCTTCGGACGACGCAATTCGGCGACGACAAGGACCGGGTGCTCCGCAAGAGCGACGCCTCACTGACGTACCTCGTTCCGGACATCGCGTATCACGTGGACAAGCGGAGCCGAGGCTTCGACCGGGTCATCGACGTCTGGGGCGCCGACCACCACGGCTACGTGCCTCGGATGCGCTCGGTTCTCTCGGCCCTCGGCTATCCCCCGGAGTTCTTCGACGTCGCCTTGCTCCAGCTGGTGAAGGTCGTGCGCGGCGGTGAAGAGGTTAAGATGTCGAAGCGCTCCGGCGAGTTCGTAACGCTGCGTGATCTGATTGACGAAGTCGGCACCGACGCCGCGCGCTACTTCTTTCTCATGCGTCCGGGAGACTCGCAGCTCGTGTTCGATGTCGAGCTGGCCAAACGACAGACCGACGAGAACCCGGTCTTCTACGTGCAGATGGCGCATGCCCGATTGAGCGGGATCTTCCGAACCGCAGGAAGGGCGCCCGAGCAACTCACCGGCCGGCTCGACGTGGCAGCGCTCCCGGCCGAGGAGGATGAGGAGCTGCTCAAACAACTGGTGATCTTCCGCGAAACGGTGGAAAAGGCCGCGCAGGAGCGCGCGCCGCACCGGATCACCAATTATCTCCAGCAGCTCGCGGCTTCGGTACACGGTTGGTATCACCACACCCGGGCGGTCGGCGCTCCCGAAGGACCGGCCACCGAGCACGCTCGTCTTTTGCTTGCGGGCGCGGCCCGTACCGTACTCGCCAATGCGCTCGCCATTCTTGGCATTTCGGCCCCTGACCGGATGTGAGCTGATGGGTCTCCTCGTGGTCGGCAGCGTCGCACTGGACTCGGTATTCACCCCCTTCGGAGAGACCGCCGACGCCCTGGGTGGCTCAGCGGTTTTCTTCGCGGTGGCGGCTTCCTTACTGAGCCCGGTCAAGGTGGTTGGCGTTGTGGGACGCGATTATCCCTGGGCCGAGCTGGAGCGTCTGGGCCCGCGGGGCATCGATTGGAGCGGCGTCGAACGCGCGGACGGCGAGAGCTTCCGCTGGAAAGGCAAGTACTCCTACGACCTTCAGAGTCGAGAGACGTTGGAAACTCGCCTTGGCGTATTCGCCGATTTCCGGCCCAAGCTGCCCGAGGCGTTCCGCTCCGCCGGCTACCTGTTCCTCGGCAACATCGATCCCGAGCTGCAGCTCGGTGTGCTGGAGCAGATCGTCCGGCCCAAGCTGGTCGTATGCGACACCATGAATTACTGGATCAAGGGCAAGAAGGACGCGCTGATGGCGCTGCTCGCCCGGGTGGACATCCTCATGGTGAACGACAGCGAGGCGCGCGAGCTTTCCGGCGATTGGAACATTCACCGCGCCGGGCGCTGGATTCTCGCCAACGGGCCGAAGCGCGTGGTGGTGAAGCAGGGCGAGCATGGGGCCATGCTCATCGAGCCGGGCCGCACGTTCTACGCGCCTGCGTTTCCCCTGGAGGAAGTATTCGATCCCACCGGCGCGGGCGATGCGTTCGCGGGCGGGTTCATGGGATATCTGGCTCGGACCGACTCGGTTTCCGAGGAGAGCATGCGCTCCGCCATGGTCTACGGTGCGGCCATGGGTTCGTATGCGGTTTCGCATTTCGGCGTTCGCGGGTTCGAGGGAGTCACCTTGATCGACGTGCAGCGGCGCGTACGGACCTTTCGGGACCTTACCCACGTTGCGCTGGCAGAGCTGGTGCCGTGAGCGACAAAGCAGGTGAGAGAGCAGGCGGACAGTACCTGGCGGCGGGTGTGGACCTGGTAGCAGCCGAGACCGCGAAAGAGCGAATCGGCCAGCTCGTCGGTGCCACGCGCACCTCGCTTTCGGTGGGGCGGATCGGCGCGTTCGGTGGGATGATCCGGGTTCCATCCGACATCGCGAATCCGGTGCTGGTGCTGAGCACCGATGGCGTCGGCACCAAAGTGCTGGTCGCACTCGAGGCCGGCCGGTTCGACACAGTCGGCGAGGATCTCGTCAACCACAGCGTGAATGACATCCTGGTCCATGGCGCACGACCGATTGCGTTCATGGATTACGTGGCCGGCGCGGCGCTCACCGTCGAGCAGACAGCGAAGATCGTCGAGGGGATCGCCCGCGGCTGCCGGACACACGGGATGGCCCTGGCCGGCGGCGAGACCGCGCAGATGCCGGGGCTGTATCGGGCCGGAACCTTCGATCTCGCAGGCACGATCGTGGGAGTGGTCACTGAGGAGGAGGCCCTCCACGGAGATCGAATTGCGCCCGGGGACCTGTTGGTGGGATACCCTTCAACCGGCCTCCATACCAATGGCTATTCACTTGCCCGCCGCGTGATCTTCGAGCAGATGAGACTGGGCGTGCACGACGGACTCGCGGCGACGGGACAGACCGTTGCCGATGCGTTGCTCGCCGTTCATCGGAGTTACGCTCGCGCGGTCTTTCCGATCGTCTCCCAGGTGCACGGGCTGGCGCACATCACAGGCGGAGGCATTCCGGGCAATCTTATCCGGGTGCTCCCCGAGGGATGTCAGGCGGTCATCGATCCGAGTTCATGGGAAGTGCCGCCTCTCTTCAACGCCCTCCAGAAAGGTGGCGGGATCGATTGGGATGAGATGCGGGACGTCTTCAATCTCGGCGTTGGCTTCATTGCGGTGCTGCCGCCCGGCTCGGTATCAGCCGTGCAGCGTGCCGCAGCGGCCGCGGGGACAGAAACGTGGGTCATGGGCGAGATCAGACAGGGGCCGCGGGAAGTGCGGTTCGCTCGCTGATCCGGACCCCCGTACGGCAGCTTTTCGGAGCGGTGGGGCTCACCGTTGTCCTGGGCCGTGAACGAGCTTGAAGCAATGCGCCGCGCACTCGACCTTGCCTGGCTGGGCTGGGGCCGAGTGCATCCGAATCCCATGGTCGGTGCAGTGGTGCTGGCCCAGGGAACGCCGGTGGCTGAAGGGTTCCATGCCGAGTTTGGCGGCCCTCATGCCGAGTTGCAGGCGCTGGCGTTGGCGGGCGAACGTGCACATGGCGCGACGCTTCTCTCCACACTGGAGCCCTGCAACCACAGTGGAAAGCAGCCGCCCTGTACCGAGGCCATTCTCAAGGCCGGCATTGGGCGTGTCGTTGCGGCACTGAGGGATCCCAATCCGATAGCTGCAGGTGGCGCCGAGCGGCTGCGAGCGGCTGGTCTAGAGGTCGACCTGGGACTCATGGCTACCGAGGCAGCCAGGCAGAATGCGGCTTTCCTCCATCTCGCCCGGCACGGAGCGCGGCCGTATGTGGCGCTCAAGCTGGCGACGAGTGTGGATTTTCGGATTGCCGACAGCTCCGGGCGCTCACGCTGGGTGTCGGGCCCGCAGGCGCGGGAGTACGTGCACTGGCTGCGAGCCGGCTTCGACGGAATCGCCGTAGGTCTCGGCACAGCCGTGGCGGACGATCCGCGCCTGAGTGTTCGCGGAGCCGTGGCGATTCGGGTGCCGCCCGTCCGCATTGTATTCGACCGGCGCCTGGAGCTACCACCTCATCTCGATCTGGTCCGCAGTGTCGGGCAGTCCCGCACCCTCGTCGTCGCCGCAGCCGAGCCGCCGGCTGAGCGCGTCGATTCCATCGAAAAGCTGGGCCTTACTGTCCTGCGCACTCGCGACCTGAACGACGCATTGCGTCAGCTGAGAACCGCAGGGGTGACGGCGTTGTTGGTGGAAGGTGGAGGAAGACTCGCCGGCGAGCTCCTCGATGCCGGCCTGGTGGATCGCTTCTACTGGATTCAGGCGCCGGTGTGGCTGGGCGACGCAGGTATACCGGCTGTGCGCGGCCTGGGATCGGCTAAGCTGGAAGCGGCGGCCCGCTGGCAGGTAGTCGAGCGCCGTCCGTTGGGCGACGATACCCTGCTGGTCCTGGATCGAACCTGATGTTTACCGGCATCATCACGGCGGTGGGCCAGGTGATCGAGGCCCGCTCGGAGAACGGGGGGCTCGACCTCGTGATCGAAGCTCCCTACGACGACCTCGCTCTCGGTGAGAGCGTGGCGGTGGATGGCGCTTGTCTGACCGTGAACTCTGTAGGCTCCGGAACTTTCTCCGTCCACCTGATCGTCACCTCTCTCGAGCGTACCCGATTCCGGCTTTGCCGGCCAGGATTTCGGGTCAATCTGGAGCGCGCGTTACGCGTAGGCGATCGACTGGGAGGGCACCTGGTACAGGGACATGTGGATGGCGTGGGTGAGGT